>CAILKC010000850.1 GCA_903834675.1 uncultured Victivallales bacterium
CCGCGAGCCGCGGCCGGTCCATTTGGAGAGGCGCCCGGCCTCGGGCGCGGCGGTGGAGCCCACCGCATCTCCAGCGGCACTGGAGCGCCGGGGCCTCCCGGGCACTGGCCGCGAGCCGCGGCCGGTCCATTTGGAGAGGCGCCCGGCCCTGGGACCGCCGACCGTCGGGTCGGCAGTGGCCGCGAGCCGCGGCCGGTCCATTTGGAGAGGCGCCCGGCCTCGGGCGCGGCGGTGGAGCCCACCGCATCTCCAGGGCCGCGTCGACCGGCGTCTCAACCCGCGAAGCGGTGCCGGAGGCGGCTGAACTCGTCGAGCATGGCCATGAAGTTCTCGTACTTGGTCCCGTAGGCGACCGAGTGGCTTGGGCCGAGGATGAAGCCGCCACCCGGGGCCGCGGCTTCCATGGCCCGCCGCACCGCGGCGCGAACGGATTGCGGGGTTCCCAGGACCAGTTCCTCTACCGGCATCCCGCCCCACAGCACCAGCCGGTCGCCGAAGCGCTGTTTCAGGTCTCCCACCCACATTTCGGGGATATTCTGGATGGACTGGTAGCACTGCACCCCGGCGTCGATGAACTCCTCCATCAGCTCGAGGGTGTTGCCGCAACTGTGCATCAGCACCTGCAGTCCACGGGCGCGCAGGCTGGCGACGCGGGAGCGGACCTCGTCGCGGAAGAGGTCGCGCCACATCGCGGGAGAGATCAGGGTGGCGCGGGTGCTGCTCATATCGCTCTCGATGAAGGCGCCGCCGAGTCCGGGCCGTAAGTAGTAGCCGTCCATGGCGTTCTGGTACACCACCTGCCGGTGCATGGCCGCCCGTACCGCCTCCGGGTTGAGGGCGCACTCGATCAGACCGCGCTCCATGCCGCCCAGCATCAGCGTCAGGCCGAAACCCGCCGTCACGCCGGCGACGTAGCGGTCCGCCGCGAGCCCGGATACCATGACATCGTAGACCTCGAAGATGCTCGGGTCGGGCGGGGTCACGGCCAGCGGCGCCAGGAACTCCTCGGGGGTCCAGACCCGGTCCTGGATCGTCGGGTTCTTGACGCAGACGAACTCGTTGGAGACCGCCGAGATCTGGTAGACGCGGCCGGAGGCGTCTTCCCAGCAGTCGTCGGCGATCTTCTTCACCGGCTCAGGCTGATGCCCCTTGGGTGGCACGAGACACGCTTCCTTGAAGGTGATGATATCGCAGAGGTCGATCTTCCGGTAGAAGTCGACGACGTCCGCCTTCATGCTCTCGACCACCTCGTCACGGCGGCCCTCCCAGTAGGCCAGGTTGGTAGCGATATTGTTGCGCACGTAGGTAGGCCGGCCGATGACTCTGGAGATGATGTCGTGATCGACCAGGTAGAACCCCAGGGGGACGGCATCCACGGGGCGCCGGTCAATGCAAGCTTGCACGCGTTCTTTCGAATTCATCGGTCCTCCTTGCCGCTTCAGAGCAGGCCCTGTTGGCGTAGCCGGGCTTCGGCTTCGCGCACGATGTCATCAACCTCGCGCTCCTGGTCCGGCGACAGGGGCGGCGCCGTCTCTTTGGCGAGCAGTTCGCGGACCCTGGCCTCGGCCTGCCGCAGCCAGCCGCGCGAGTTGTCGAGCCGGGCCTGGCTGCCCCAGGGCTCCACGGTAAAGAACGGCGACAGGTTGAGAAACTCGCGGAAGTGGGCCACGGTGTCCTCTTCGTGCAGGTAGTGTCCGCCGCTACCGACGCGCTCGATCAGGTCCAGGTTCACGGTTTCGTCGGTGACCTCGAAGCCGCTCACGGCGCGGCGCACGTAGCGGGCGATTTCATTATCCATAACCAGTTGCAGGGGCGAGAAGGTGACCGCGTTCTCGAGGTGCCCTACGGTGCCGAAGCCAACCGCGCCGCAGAGCACCGGCAGCAGCATGGAGGTGGCCTTTTCGACGCCGCAGCGCACATCGGGGACACAGGAATCGGTCTTGCCGCCATGCACGCCGCTGGGGCAGCCGTAGTACTCGCTGATCATCTGAATGCGCGCCCCCAGCAGCGCGCCGCGTTCGGCGCCGGCGTACTTGAAGATGCCGGTGCTCATGTCGGAGAACGAGGGGGTGACATCGAGGGTGACCACGGCCTGGGGGTCGATGGCATAGGCCAGGACGAGACCGCCGAGGGTCTCGGCCAGGCCCAGGGCCAGGGCGCCAGCCGGGTGCATGGGCGCCGTGGCGCCGGCGTTGGGCATGGTATCCAGCGACTGCGGCAAGCCGCGCTTGACGTACTCGATCATGACGGCGCACATGGCGTGGTCAATGGTGAGCGGTGTCCTGGCCTCGGCGTAGCCGATCAGGATGGGCCGCCGCCGCAGTTCCTCGCGGCTGCCGCGGATGACCTCGCCGATGCGGCAGATGAACTCGATGTCGAAAAGCGTCAGGGCCTCAATGCCACCGAGCTTATCCGTGTGCTTGACCAGCTCGGCCGCCATGCGGACTTGGCGGATGGGCAACGGCACGTCCTGCGCCGCCACCGGCAGACCCGTGTAGGTCACCTGATCGAGCTGATGGGCCAGCTTCAGCGCCTCGCGGGTGTCCTGCAGCGTCGCCGGGCGGCGGCTACCGTGCAGATCATGGATGAACATGCAGTAGCCACCGGCGCTGACGCTGAAATCGGGATGGACCTGGAACGGCTCCCGGCGAAAGCGTACGTGCGAGTAGCGCACCGCCATGCGTTCCGGCGTCTGGCGGGTGGCGAAGTCCTGCCGCAGGTGGTCCACGCTCGCTTGGACGACGGCCTCGGGGAAGCGTACCTGCCGACGGTCGCCGTCAACCTGGCAACCGGCGGCGCGCAGGGCCTCCAGGGCCTCATCGTGGTCGATGCGCATGCCGACCCGCGCCAGCAGACGCAGCGCCTTGCGGTGCAGTGTCTCCATCTCCTCCGGGGCCAGGAAACGCAGCGGTTCACGGGCGGTTTTCACGAGGTCTCACCTGCCTCCTTCCAGGGGCTTCTACGGCGTCGGCCTGCCGAGAGCGAATGCAGGGGATACAGTACACCATCCCGCCATTAGCGTAGGCGGAAGCAGGAGGCACGTATGAAGCCGGTATTGTTTTCGGTGAGCTATGCGGGACTGTGGGGACAGGCGACGCTTTCGCTGGAGGATTTCGTGATCCAGGCCAAAGCGTTGGGCTACGTCGGCGTGGAATTGATGGGGAAACGGCCGCATCTGTCGCCGCTGGACTGGTCCGCCAGTCGCGCCGCGGCGCTGCGTCGGCAGTGCGAGGCCGCGGGCGTCGAGGTGGCCTGCGTCGCCGGCTACACCAACTTCACCGGCGGCCTGGAAGCGGCCGAAGTGCCGCTGGTGGAGATGCAGGTGCAGTACATCGAGTCGCTGGCGCGGCTGGCGCAGGCGTTGGGCTGCTCGCTGGTGCGCGTCTTCACCTCCTACGAACGGGCCGACACGCCGCTGGCGGCGCAATGGCGTCTGACCGTGGAGGCCCTGCAACAGTGCTGCGACCGGGCCCTGGACTGCGGCGTGACCATCGGCATCCAGAATCACCACGACCTGGCGGTCCACAGTCAGGCGCTTCGCGAACTCTTGCTCGACATTGACCGGCCCAACTGCAAGCTGATGCTCGACCCCTGGTCGCCCTGCCTGCGCGGGGAAGAGCTGTTCAACACCGCCCGTGACCTGGCGCCGCACGTGGTGTATACGACTCTGGCCGACTACGTGCGCCTGCCGCGCTTCCACTACCACCCGGGGTTGATCAACTACAGCGCCACGCCGCCGGACCTGGTGCGAGCCGTGCCCATGGGTGAGGGCGACCTCGACAGCCTCACCTTCCTGCGCGGGCTCAAGGCGGGCGGTTACGAGGGCCCCGTGGCCTATGAGATGTGCTCACCCCTGCGCGGCGGTGGCAGCCGCGCCAACCTGGACCGCTGCGCGCGGCAGTTCCTGAGCTGGTTCGAGCGCCACACGCTCGGCGGCGCTGCCCGCCCGCCACCGCTGGAGTGACAGACAGCCCAGGCCACCACGCGGAGGACGGGTTCTGGCGCGTCCGCGGGGGCTCTGGACTGCAACCGGTGTTGGGGGCGAGAAACGAGGGACGTCCATGAAGAAGCGGCCTTTCACCCTCATCGAGCTTCTGATCGTGATCGCCATCATCGCCATCCTGGCGGCCCTGCTTCTGCCGGCGCTGTCACGGGCTCGGGAACAGGCCAGGAAATCCACCTGCGCGAGCAATCTGAAGCAGGTCGGCCTGGGGATCATGCTCTATGCGGAGGACTATGCCGAGAGGCTGCCGCCGTTCAGTTACGGGACGGGTTACCTGGGTTGCCTTGGCTACGGCGGCGCCGACGGCTGCCGCTGGGGCGACATGGTGTTCTCCTATCTGCAGGACACCAACGTCTTCGACTGTCCGAGCCGCAGCCAGAAGATGTGTCGGCTCGCCGGTGGCACGTACTTCGACATCAGCAGCTTCTCGTATGGTTACTCCTCGCCTTCGAGCGGCGCCACTGGCTTCGGCGTGGCGGGCCGGGCGCTGGCGGAAGTCCAGAGCCCGACGGACACGATCGTCCTGGCTGAAGATGGACGGCAGGACACCGGCGGCGACAGCGAGTCCATTGCCCGGGTGATTCCGACGGCTACCGACACCGTCGAGACGCTTGCCGGGCGGGTCAATGGCATGCGGCACACCGGCACGGACCCGCTCAATTTCCTGGCGCATGCCCTCAATGCCCAGTATGCCGACGGGCACGTCCAGTTCGTCGGGGTGATCCAGACCTACCTGGCGCAGTGGACGATCGCCGCCGACTGAGCCGCCATCGTCTACTTCGTCACGTCCCAACTGTACACATGTGAGCCGCTGCCGAAGTAGATGCGGCCGTCCTGGTAGTCCCCGCCTGGGCTGATCGGCACCGGAGACTGGGCTCGCAGCGTGATGGCGAAGGTCTCAGGGTTGAGCGTCGCGATGCCCTTTTGCAGCAGCAGATAGATCGTGCCGTCCGGCGCCGTGATGAAGGTACGGGTCTGCTGGTGCCCGTTGGTGCGTCCAAACTCTGGCTCGATGTCCTTCTCCAGCAGAAGGGTGCGGGTCTTGGGATCGAACACAAAGAAGCGCTGGTGGTCAACGAAGCCAAAGACCAGGCCGTTGGGGCCCATACACATGTCGGTGTAGTTCTTGGCCCCGGTCAGCAGCGCCTGGTGCCACTCGACCTGCTTGCTCGCCAGATCCATGATGAACAGCTCGGCCAGCTTGGCCTTGGTGGCTCCGCCGGTGCCGGGGGCAATGGTGGTGCCGACCAGCAGCTTGCCCGCGGGTAGCGCCACCAGGCTCATCGGCGCCTGGTCGGGGATCAACTGGGTGTGTTTGACGACCTGCGCCTGTTTGGTTTGCCGGTCCCAGAAGAGCAAGCCGCCGCCGGTGAGGCCGTAGCCAGGGGTGCCCGCCAGGACCAGCGTCTTGCCGTCCGGATGAGCCAGCAAGTCATGGGGCCGGTTGATGTCCGGCTCCGAGTCCGCCAGCCACAACGGATTGCCGGGCTTACCTTTCACGGTATCCACCCAGGGCTGGCTCGGGTCCCACTCCAGCAGAAAGCCGTAGCCATAGCCGCCGGTGTACCAACGGTCCCCCTGGCGCACGACGGTATTGAACTGCAGGAAGGCGGGCGCCCGGAACCAGTCATCGGTCTTGGGGCGGTACGAGAAGAAGCGCATCGGGAAGGCGCTGCCGCCGCAGATGCTGCCGTCGGGTGCCGCGCACAGGCTCATGATGTGGGCCCCCTCGCTGGCATAGGTGAAGGTGAGGCGCTTGCTCTCCTTGGTCGTGGGGTCTTCGACCACCATCACCTGCTCGACCGTGTCCAACTCCTTCAGCAGCTTGCCATCCGGGAACTGCCGGTGGAAGAGGTTCTGGCTGGCGCTGATGATCGGCTTAGCCTGCGGCTTGGGCGGCGTGGCGAGCTTGGTCGCCTGGCCCTTGTACAGCTCGTACCAGGGCTCCTCCTGGCCCGGCGAACCCTGCGCATAGACCTTGCCGTCCAGCGCGCGCACGACCGAGCCGGTGCCGTGCTTGCGCTCGGACTCAGGCAACAGCGGGGTGGCCGTCGCCGTAACCGGGTCGAAGGCGATGATCTGGCTGGCGGTGTTGCCGACGCCGAAGTAAACGACCCCGGTATCGTCCGCCGCCACCGAGCGCTGGTACTGCGGCCAGTCCTGTTTGTAGACGTGGCCGTAGTCCTTGAACTCGCCGGTCTTCGGGTTGTAGGAGGCCACCCCACTCTGCGGGTAGCTCACCGACCAGATGACGCCATGGTCGTCCTCGGTCATGCCCATCGCCATCTGCGGGACCGTCTCCTGGAAGAAGGTAAACTTACGCTGGGCGGGGTCGAACTCGTAGAAGTGGTTGCCGAAATGGGTGTAGAACCGGTTCGCGGACGACAGGATTGAGGCGAAGGGCGAATCCCCGCCCGTGGGAGCCGGGATCGGGAACTCCTCGGTCTTCCCGGTCTCGGCGTCAATCAGAAGCAGCTCGTAGCAGCCCCGGTGATCCATCAGCCACACCAGTGCCACGTTCCTGCCAGCGCCGTCCTTGGTGGCTACGATGCCACGATGGTTGGACAGCGGCGTCGCGACCCCGTGGTCGACAAAGCCCTTGCCCAGATCCTTGCTTGCGGCAGAAACAACCGATTCAGACATGACCATGGCCCCCAGCAGTGAGAGAACGGTAAGAGGGACGCAGACTGACCTCATGGAGTGACCTCCGTAAACCCGCCTGCAGCGCTGGGAACCGCCCATTCCGCCCCCGGTGGCAAAGCCCGCAGGGATCCTTGCTCCTGGTCTGGCGCTGCCCAGAGCTCGGTTTCAAGTGTCATGGTGGGCGTCCGGCAATGTAGTAGTAGGCCGAGCCGACGACCATGGGAAGGAGGTTGCCGAGGACGCTGCCGGCGATGATGCCGATCATGAGTGGCTTCAAGCGCTCGTAGAGCCGCGCGCCGCCGTACTTGGTAACCCCGACCTTGATCAGCCAGGCGAGTAGAAACGTAAACCAGGTGTAGAAGGAGGGGAAGCCACCCAGGAAAACGAACGCCATGGGGTGCAGGGGCCACCAGGTGAAGCGCAGACGGGCAAAGGCCAGGGCCAGCGCGATGCCCATGGCGATGAAGAAGGCCAGGACCTGCCGACGGTCGGGCGAGACGTAGGCGGCACGGTCCCAGCCATGCACAGCAGCGGCGGTCTCGAGCAGATCGTGGGCGCGCAGTTTCTGCTTGACTTCGACCATGTTCTCGAAGGAGTACCAGGCCGTCGCCCGGGGCCAGCCTTCCCGAGGGGCACCGCGGTCGTACTGCCAGTAGATGTTGCAGGGAACCGCCACCAGCATGGCCAGCAGAATGATGGCGACGCCCCACTTGGCCAGGCGGGCCAGATTCAACCCGCAGGTATCGCCCAGCTTCAGGGCCTGGGCGAAGAAGGGCATGGGGGCCCAGCCGGGACCACTCACCAGCACGGTGGAGACCAGGAACATGGTCAGCAACGTCCGCGGGCCGAGGGCCGCGGTGCCGCAGAAGGCCCAGATCATAACACAGGGGTAGACGTAGGTGCCGATGATGAAGCCGCCCGTTTCGGCATTCATGCGACTGATGACCACATGCACCATGTAGACCAGCAGCGTGTAGACGATGGCGAGTTGCCAGTCCAGGCCTACCAGCATCAGTTGCCCGATGAATAGACCGGTGCAGACCAGAAACACGCGCATGCCCCACACCGCGTGCGGCTCGATGGCATCGCGGGAGGTCATGCCGACGCTGCGGCGCAGGACGTTCTGGTAGTAATGCCGACCGGTGTACAGCAACATTACCAGGATGGCGAAATAGCCGCCGGCGTAGATGGACTGCTCAAGACTGGGGCCCAGCATGCGACCGCAGCGGAAAGGCACGCCGTACATCGCGAAGGTCCCGAAGATGATGCAGTAGATGAACGGGGTGACGGTCAAGGTGAAGGTCACATCGGTGCGCAGGAAGTAGGCAAGCCCCAGCACCGGCCACCAGATATTGAGGTAGAACAGGCCGCTGCCAGAGCCTTGGGTGAGCACCGGGGCGAGGGGCGACAGCGCCGAACAGTCGAAGGTGGTCCGAATCTGGATGAGCAGGTCCGGCAGCCAGCGAATCAGGTAGTTATTGAGATGGATGAGGAAAACGAAGAGACAGCCGATCCAGAACAGCTTCTGGCGCAGGAAGGCCGGTCGGCCGCTGGCATCCGGCAGGATGGCGAGGGTAAAGGTGGTGATGGGATAGGGCAGTTGTTCGTGGCGCGCCCACTGGGTGTGGAAGACGGCGGCCAGAGCCAGCATGGCGACGGTGGCGGAAAATAACAGCGGCAGCCAGAAGGCCAGGGTGCGGGTCCAGGCCGACCAGGGCACGTCGAAGGGCGAGATGCGGCGGTCCCCGACCGAG
This sequence comes from uncultured Victivallales bacterium, assembly GCA_903834675.1. Next base: position 8,401 of record CAILKC010000850.1, read on the forward strand.
AGGCCGGTCACGTAGCCATCCAGGGCACGACTCTCGTTGCCCTTGATGTCGGCCAGCATCCGCGGCGGCGCGATCTCGACCACGTTCTCGCTGGCCCAGCCCGGACGCTGGCGCACATCGTGATGTGGCATCATGGCGAGGGTGGGGAGGTACTGGATCAGGCCCAGCCCGGGAATGCCGCAGGCGAGCAAGACGAAACAGACGATGACCGATAGCTCGGGTCCGGAAAAGCGGATGCGACCCCCCAGGCGGCAGAGAAACGGCTGAACCATGATCACGAAAAGAACCAGGCTGCCGTACACCGCCACCGGCATCAGCGAGGAGATGAATAGCCCCTGGCGGATGACTTCGTCAAAGAAATAGCAGACGGCGCTGATGAACACGACACCCAACAGGCCGATGATGACCGCCCGCCTGGTCATAGAGGATGCTTTCCTGCTACGGCTTCGACCCTGATCCCGGGGCCGCGGCCGACCGCGCTGAAGGCGGCAGCCATTCCCTCCTCTAAGATGGAAGCAGATTCGGGAGAGTCAACGCCGCCGGCAACTTCAGGGGAATGCATCAAGGGTAACTTCTCAGGTTACAACTCAGGTGTATTTCCCTGCCCCAACGGGGTTGCGTCTTGGCACCCTGACCCAACCCCGTTGGGGCAGGATACGCAGTTGCCCCTGAGTCGTCACGCAGAGGATTGGGGACCCGAACGAACCAGGCCAGCCGACGGCAGCTCTGGACCGCGGGCTCCACGCCGCACCGGTGGGCCGGAGTTCACGGGCGAAAGGCGCCGCGGTACTGCTCCAGCGCCGCGCAGATGGCTTCGATGTTTTCCAGGGGCACATCCGGTCCGCACTCCGCGGTCAGCCAGAGGCCGCCTGCGGGCGCCCCGAGGGCCGCCACGCACTCGCGGACGTGGTCGTTGATCTCCTGCGGCGTGGCAAAGGGGAAGAGCTGCCGGTCGAGGTCCAGGTTGATGCACACCTTGCCCTTGCACTCACGCACGAGGCCCTCCAGCCCATTGGCTCGAATCTGCGGGTTGAGCACGTTCACGCCGCACTCGATCAGGTCCTTGATGATGGGAACGATGTGGCCGTCAGTATGCATGTAGACGTTTGTCCCCGCCGCGTGGCAAAGACCATACATACGAGCATAGCACGGTTTGAGGTATCGCCGCCAGGTGTGCTCGCCCAGCGCGAGCCGGTCCTGCATGCCCAAGTCATCCCCGAAATGCATCATACTGGGCTTCTTCTGCAGCAACCGGGTAATCTCACCGCAGTTGTACTCCAGCACCGTGTCCACCAGTAGCTGCAACTCGGGGGCGTTCTCGGCGAAGTCGATCATCAGCTCTTCAAAGCCGCGCAAGTCCGCCAGAATCAGCCACATGAAGCCGTGCTTGAAGCCAGATCCGGCCGGCGGGGCCTTGAGCCGGTGGACGTCCGCACGGGTGGGGACAGGGTGGCCCGTGACGATGGCCTCGACGCCGTGCTGGATGTTGCTCCAGACGCAACCCCAGGCGTCCACATGCTCGCCGAGGGCATACGTCGCAGGCACGTAGTCGTAGTTTCGGGCCTGGTCGCCTGGCTGCCCGAAGATGAGCGGATGCCGACGAACCAGCGCCTCCAGCCTCTCGCGATACTGGATCCAGGCCGCCGGCAGCAGACTCACCTGTACCGGAATGTACTCGGGGTGGTCGAAACACATGGCCTTGGTACGGTCGTCTGACATGCTCACGGAACTCCTTCCGAGCCACCCCGGCCGGGCTGGTCGAGGTGGCCCGCGCGAACCACGCGGAACTGCCCGGAGGCGACATCGAGATCGTAGATGTTGAAGTTGGTGCGGAGGTCGAACCCGGGCTTGTGGATGGCCAGGTTAAGAGACGCCGACCCCTCCTTGTCGCAGCTTGTGATCCGGTGGAAAACGCCTACGGGCCAGCCCAGGATGGCGCCGCCCTCGGCCAGCACCTGGCTGCCGTGCAGGACCAGGTTCGGCTTCACGGTGAAGTGCTCCATGCTGCCGTGTTCGGGCGAGTAGAGTTCGACGTAGCGGGTGCCGTGGAAGACGATCAGATTGTCGATCTGGTGGGTATGCATGTACCACGGCCGCGGCACATAGCCTACGGGTCCCGGGGACACCGCACCGCGGGCGTGGAGGACCCGGTCAAAGGCGGCGACCTCGCCCACCTCGGCCAGCTTCAGGCAATCGAAGATGACGCCGGGAGTACGGCGCATTTCGTGCCATGGAATGAGGTGGTAGAGGCCTGATCTCTGGCGTGATGCGCCGATACTCATAACGCTGGTCCCGACGGGACGCGGAGCCCGCTTCCCAGGAACTTACCCTGACACCGCCAGCCGCGCCAGCGCCGCGCGGGGGCGGGCAGGGCTGTTTCAAGAAAGAGACCCCCGCTGGATCTGGCAGGCGTCTGGCCTGACCCCGCTTGCCTCCCTGGAGCCCGCGATGCCCAGCCCGTTTCGGGCGGGTTCGCGGTATCCCCAGAGACGGCGGAAGCCCCGGCCGTGCCGGGGC
>CAILKC010000851.1 GCA_903834675.1 uncultured Victivallales bacterium
CATACCTCCGCACCGGGGCCGCATGGTCCGCCCCTTCAGGGCTCAATCCGCGCTGTGGACGGGTACCCAGGGCGTTGCCCTGGGCGCCCGGAACGCCCCTTTGGGGCTGAATACCACGGCCCATCCTTATTGCACAGGTCGAGTATTGGTGGGGGCGTACGTTTTTAGCAGGGTGCTCTTGCGAGGTCTCAGGCATGGGTGTAATGTCAGGCGATGTGTACGAAGGAGCTGACGGGAAGCTGCCAGCTCACAGGAAAGGTATGCCCCGCAGGGGCGCGTCGCCGAACCCAACAGCACGTCAGAACGAGGGAGAGTAGGACCAATGAATCTTACCCAGGTTGTGATCATGGTTGTGGCCGCCATTGGTATGGTGGTCGGGTTGTCGAAACAGAAGGCGGGCGCGGAGTGGGGCAAACCGCTGGCTGTAGTCTGTATCGTGATTGCCTTAGTGGCAGCGCTTTGGAGCAGTGTGAAGACGTTGGGCGGCAAGAGTAATTCCGGAGTGGTGGATCGGGAGTTGATGTTTCAGAAGCTGGGCGGCAAGAAGCTAGGATTGTACTTGGCGGAGAAGCATGCGGGCGCGAAGGTGCTGATACTGACGGAACCGAAGTTGGGATCGCAGGTAGTCAGGGTGAATCCGCTGGTGGAAGGTCTGAAGGAAGGGTTGGGCACCGCGTTGACCATCGCGGCGGAGGCGAGTCCGGAGGTTCCGGCCGACAAGGCGAAGGCGTTTGCCAAGGAAATGCCGATGGAAGGCGCTCCGGGCGGGGCCGGGGGTCCGGGGGAGATGATGCCGCCGCTGGAGTACTGGTACACGGCGAAGATTTTCGATGCGTTGCTGAGCAAGTATGAGGGTCAGTTCACCCTGCTGGTGACCACGATTGGTCTGCCGCAGGATGCCCGTTCCTCGGCCCTGCTGAAGGGCAAGTCATGCCCCAAGATCGCGGTGTTGAACGGTTCGATTTACGACCTGAAGGCAGCCTTCAAGCCCACGATGATCGTGGCGGCGATTACGTACAATCCGAAGGCGGTATACGATGACAAGCCGGTGCCGAAGGATATCAACGAGGCCTTCAACAAGCGTTTTCTGCTGGTGACGCCGGAGAACTTGCAGGATGTCGGCAAGACGAATCCCGACATTTTCCGCAGCGGCAGCTGAATTTCGGTTAGAGCAGGGTAGAAAGTAAACAGCCCGCCGACCCAGAAATGGGTCGGCGGGCTGTTCCACAATGGCATCAGGCGAAGTGACGATGAGTTCGACAGCGGAATTGCGACGGTGCGTCTGCGCGGCGAATCTGGAGTTAGTTGCGCACGGACTGGTGGTAGGGACGTGGGGCAATGTCAGCGGGGTGGATCGCGCGGCCGGGGTGGTGGCGATCAAACCGAGCGGGGTGCCCTACGCCGAGCTGACGCCGGAGCTGATGGTGGTGACGGATCTGACGGGGCGCGTGTTGCGGGGCGAGCTGCGACCGTCCTCGGACTTGCAGACGCATCTGGAGCTGTACCGGAGTTGGGAGGGGGTCGGCGGCGTGGTACACACGCACAGCCTATCAGCGACGGCGTTTGCGCAAGCTCGGCGGCCGATACCGTGCCTGGGGACGACCCACGCCGATCATTTCTACGGGGAGGTGCCGGTCACCCGCGATCTGCGCGCCGAGGAAACCGCCGCGGAGTACGAGATGAACACCGGCCGGGTGATTGTGGAGAGGTTTGTGGGGATTGATCCGCTAGACGTGCCGGCGGTGCTGGTCGCCTCGCACGGCCCCTTCACCTGGGGAGCCACACCGGCGGCGGCGGGGTGGAACAGCGTGGCGCTGGAGGCGATAGCGCGTCTGGCGCTGGACACGTTGGCTCTAGGTGCGACGCCGCCGATCGCGGCGCATCTGCTGGACCGCCATTTCAAGCGCAAGCATGGGTCCGGGGCGTACTACGGGCAAGGGCGGTAAGGGCGGCGAGGCTCTTGCGTCAGAGCAGCACGATGGTGGCCCCTGCCCCGCCGGGGTCTTTCTCTCCACCCAAGCGAAAGCGGCGCACCTGTTTCTGGGTGCGTAGCCACTCGTGAATACCGGCGCGCAGCCGTCCGGTGCCAAAGCCGTGAATGACGCGAACCTCGTTGATTCCCGCCAGGGCGGCACGGTCGAGAAACTGTTCAAGGCGCGCGAGGGCTTCATCGACGCGCATTCCGAGGAGGTTGATTTCGGTGGCGGTGGGTCCCTGGGGCCGCGGCCGTTGCAGGGTGACGGTGGGGCGCGGGGTGGGCGGGTGTTGGGAGTGGCCGAGTTCGCGGACTTCGACGGTAAAGGGTAGACCGCCGACCTCGACGCGGGCGACGTGGCCGTGATCGGTGATGGTGAGAATGGTGCCGTGGGCCTGGAGTTTCTCGACCCAGACGCGGCGTCCGACGGCGATTTGCTCGGGGGGGATAGGGTGGGCCGGGCGGGGGGCGGTCTGGTCGGTGCCTTCGCGCAAGCGTCGGGAGCGCTCGTCGAGGGTATGGCGCGCGGCGGCGGCGGCGGCGGTGGCGAGGGCGGGTTGAGAGGCTGCTTCGCGGATGTGGCGCAGGCGGTTCTCGATGTCACGACGGGCATTTTCGACGATGCTGGACGCTTGTTGGTAGGCGTCATGGAGGAGGCGGCGGCGTTCCTGCCGCAGCTGCTGGAGTTCCTGGCGGACGGAGTCGCGTTCCTGGACGAGTTCGTCTCGAGCGCCGCGGGCATCGCGTTCCGAGTCGGCGAGTCGGCGCTGGTCATCTTCCATGCTGGCCAGGATTTGTTCCAGGCGGAGATGGTCTGAGGAGAGCAGGAGTTCGGCGGCCTTGAGCACCTCATCGGGGAGATGGAGGCGTCGGGCGATGAGGAGGGCATGGCTGGCTCCGGGGCGTCCGAGGTCGAGGACGTACTCGGGCTGGAGGGTATCGGTGTTGAAGCGTACCGCGGCATTGCGCATCTGGGGTTGGTCTTGGACGAACTGCTTGACCACGCCGAGGTGAGTAGTGGCCAGGGTGAGGGTGTGGCGGGCGGCGAGTTGCTGCAAGATGGCGCAGGCGAGGGCGCCGCCCTCGATGGGGTCGGTGCCGGCGCCGATCTCGTCGAGGAGGATCAGGCTGCGGCCGCTGCGGGAGAGTTCAAACACCGAGGTCAGATGGCGGATATGGGCGCTGAAGGTGCTGAGGCTGGCCTGGAGTGACTGTTCGTCGCCGATGTCGGCGAAGACACGATCGAAGCGGGCGAATTCGCTGCGCGGGTCAGCGGGCACGGGCAGGCCGCTGTGAGCGAGGAGGGTGAGGAGTCCGACGGTTTTCAGGGCGACGGTTTTACCACCGGTATTGGAGCCGGTGATAACGACGGTCTTGACCCCGGTCGGCGGGTCGAAATCGAGGGGAACGAGGTCCCTGCCACGGCCGTCGAGGCGCAGGTGTTTCTCGAGGAGTGGATGGCGTGCCTGGAAGAGGCGGAGGCGTGGTCCGAGACGTGGGAGGACGCAGTGGAAGGCGACGGCCCAGCGGCCGACGGCGAAGGCGGCATCGAGGGTGGTGAGACTGGCGAGGGTATCGCGGAGCAGGGGCAAGGCGTCATGCGCGCTGGCACTGAGGGCGGCCAAGATGCGCAGGACCTCATCACGCTCTTGCAGTCTGACGTCGGCCAGGTCATTGCCCAAGGACACCGCGGCCGAGGGTTCGACGAAGAGGGTCCGGCCGCTGTTCGAGTGGTCGTGGACGATGCCGGGCAGGGCGCCGCGCTGTTCGCGGCGGATGGGGATGACGAAGCGGCCGTTGCGCGAGGTGACGAACGATTCCTGGATGACATCGGCGAGGCCAGGTTCTTTGAGGAGGCGTTCCAGGCTGCGTTGGACGGCGTGTTCGAGTTGTGCAGCGCGCTGACGCAGGGCGTGCAAGGTGGCACTGGCGCCATCCAGTACGGAGCCATCGGTATCGAGGCTACGGTTCAGGTCGGCACGCAGACTTTCGCAGAGGTGGGTACGGGCCGCCAGAGCCCGCAGAGCCGGGCGGCCCAGGCAGGACTCGCCGTGCAGGAAGCGCCAGACCTCGGCGGCCGCGTCGAGCAGTCCACGGACGAGGACCAACTCCAGCCCATCGAGCACAGCGCCCTTAGGCGCAAGGCGCAGAAGGGGTGCTTCGGGATCGTCGTAGAACACTCCTGGCAGAGCTGCGCCGGTATCGAGGACCGCGAGCACATCGGCATAAAGGTCCGTGCGGGGCAGGTCGTCGGTGGCGCGGTTTACGGGCCGGATAGCGAGGATGACGGCGCGACCGCGGGAGGTCTGGGTGTAACCGCCGACGGTATCGAGCAGGGCGCCGAATTCGAGGACGTTGAGAGCGTGTTGGTCCATCAGCGTAGGGGCCTGTAGACGTCTTCGAGCCAGAGGCGGAAGCAGAGCACGGACCAGAGGCGGAAGCTGTGGTCCTGGGAGCCATTGAGGTGCTCCTCGGCCAGGCGGCGGAGGGTGCGGTTATCGAAGAAGCCGTCCTGATCCCAATCCTTCTGCCAGAGCACGGTTTCGCGGACCAGGCCGGCAAGTTCGCCGCGCAGCCAGGTCGAGAGCGGGACGCCGAAGCCACGTTTAGCGCGTTGGCTGATTTCCGGCGGGAGGAGATCGGCGACCGCGGCTCTGAGCAGGCGTTTGCGTTGGCGGAGGTCAACCCGGTAGTGGCGTGGGAGGCGGGTGACGAAATCGATGAGTTCGTGGTCCATGAAGGGCGAGCGGACCTCGAGGGAGAACATCATGCTGGCGATGTCGACCTTGCAGAGCAGGTCGCCGGGGAGGTACTCGAGCATATCGAGTTCCATGAAGCGTTCGACGCCGTCGATGGCGGTTCCGGCGTGGAGGAGGGTTTTCCAGGTTTCCATACGATCGAGGAGGTCGGGGCCTTCGGGAACTGCCATGAGTTCGGCGCGCCACTCGCGGGTGAAGATGCCTTGGAAGCCCATGTAGGCCTCCAGCGGGGGCGCTCCCAAGGCGGTGATGAGACGGCGCAGGGTGGTGAGGGTGGTGCGTTGGGCGCGGGCCTGGGGGAGCAGGGCGAGGGCGGCGTCGCTGAGGGTACGGCGTAGGGCGGGCGGGACGCCGCGGAGCAGGCGGTGCAGGGCCATCACCTGGTAGCGCTGGTAGCCGCCGAAGAGTTCGTCGCCGCCGTCGCCACTAAGCGCGACGGTAACGCCGGTGCGGGTGAACTGGGAGAGCAATGCGGTCGGCAGGATAGAGGAGTCGCAGAAGGGTTCGCCGCAGTGCTTGACGAGACGGCGGAGGAGGGACGTATCACGTGGTTCGGCCTGCTGGGTGGCATGGAGGGTACCCAGGTGCTGGGCCGCGATCTGGGCAAAGGCGCGTTCGTCATAGCGCGGTTCGGCAAAGCCGATGGTGAAGGTATGGACGGGGCCGGGCAGATGCTGCTGCATGAGAGCGGTGATGGCGGTTGAGTCGACGCCGCCGCTGAGAAAGGCACCGAGGGGCACCTCGGCTTCAAGGCGCTTCTGCACTGCGGCGTCGAGGAGTTCGCGGGTGCGGAGGGCGGCATCGCGGAAGCTGATTTTCTCCTTGGGTTCGAACTGGGGGCGCCAGTAGCGTCGGAGTCGGGCGGACTCGGCGCCGAAAGCGACGGTGAGGACGGAGGCTGGGGGCAGTTTACAGACTCCGGCAAAGATGGTGCGGGGCGCCGGGATGTAGCCGAGGCAGAAGTAGTCGGCGCAGGCCTGGCGGTCGATCACCCGCGGGGTCCCGGGGAAGCGTCGGAGAGAAGCCAGTTCGCTGGCGAAGGCGAGGGTGCCCTCGCGGGTGATGCAGTAGTTGAGCGGTTTCTGGCCAAGGCGGTCGCGAGCGAGCATGAGGGTGCGGGTCTGCGTATTGACAATGGCGAAGGCGAACATGCCGGAGAGGTGGTCGACGAGCTGGTCTCCTGCCTCTTCGTAGAGATGGACCAGGACCTCGGTATCGGAGGAGGTGGAGAACACGTGGCCGCGAACCTGGAGCTCCGCCCGCAGTTCGCGGTGGTTATAGATTTCGCCGTTGAAGACAACCCAGACGGTACCATCCTCGTTACTGAGGGGTTGGTGGCCGGACTCGACGCCGATGACGGAGAGACGCCGGTTGACGAGGCCCCAGTGGGAACCCACCTGGATGCCCTCATCATCGGGGCCGCGGTGCGCGAGTGCCGCCGCCATGGCCGCGAGTTGGCCGGGGTCGGGGCAACGCGCCTGCCGGGTCTCAAACAATCCTGCGATTCCGCACACGTTAGGTCCGCCTAGATGAAGGCTGTGGGTAAGAAGCTGTGAGCGCCATTGGGGTCAACCCTCGACTTTTAGCTTCATATTGCTGTCTTAGGTGGTATTGAACCAGAGAATCGACGCCTATGCTAGTCCCGGTCCTAAAGCCTGACAGGAATGGTGGACCAAGGCTTGGACGCCTAGCGTAGGCATATTCTTGGCAATACGTAACGACACAGGTTACAACTCAGGTGCATTTCCCTGCCCCAACGGGGCTGTGGCTCAGAGCCCAGGGTTGCGGCCATGGTGCCGCTACCCTGGGTCAGATGTGGTCATGGTTTCCTACCCCAACGGGGTTGCGTCTTGGCACCATGACGCAAC
>CAILKC010000852.1 GCA_903834675.1 uncultured Victivallales bacterium
CCCCGAGATTCGCAATGACGCGCACCCGATCACCGTGACCCAACTGAAGGGCCGGGTGGACTTCAACAACGTCTTCTTCGAATACGAGACCGGGCGACCGGTGATCCGTGGGCTGGACCTGCATGTGGAGGCCGGGCAGACTATCGCCCTGATTGGACCGACGGGCTGCGGCAAGTCCACCGTGCTCGCCCTCCTCTTGCGCTTCTACGACATCCGCGCCGGCGAATTGCTGATCGATGGCGTGGATGTGCGCCGTTACGATCTGCATTCCTTCCGCCGTCATTTCGGTATCGTTCTGCAAGAGCCTCTGCTGTTCAGCACCACGATCGTCGAGAACATTCGCTACGGTCGGCCTTCGGCGACCCGCGAAGAGGTCGAGGCCGCGGCGCGCGTCGCCGAAATCCATGACTTCATCATGAGCCTGGAAAAGGGCTACGATACCTACGTCGGCGACTACGGTGTCGAACTCTCCGTGGGCCAGAAACAGCGCATCAACATCGCCCGGGCAGTCGCCGCCAACCCGGCCATCCTGATCATGGACGAGGCCACCAGTTCGCTCGACAGCGACTCGGAGCGCGCCATCCAGAAGGCCATGGACCGCGTGCTCAAAGGCCGCACGTCCTTCGTCGTGGCGCACCGCCTCAGCACCATCCGCAACGCGGATAAGATCGTGCTGCTGGATCAGGGACGCATCGCGGAAATGGGCCGCCACGATGAACTGATGGACGTGCCCGACGGGCGTTACCATGACCTCTACACCAAGCACATGGGTGCAGGCGTGCTGACCGAATGAGCCGCAAGGAACACACGCGCAACTACGCCTTCCGCCCGCCCCCGCGGGAGGAGACCAGCAAGGTGGACGTGATGCGCCTCTACTGGCGCTTCGTCCGCACCTACGTCTGGCCGCGCAAGTGGTCGGTGCTCACCTGCATGCTGATCACCAGCCTGAGCGCCGGCAGCGTTTACCTGATGAGCTTCTACGGCCGGGTGCTGGTGGACTCGATCCTGGTCATCCGGCCCAACGACCAGCCCGTGCCGACCGACGAGCGCACCTGGGCCCCGGAGCGCAACCGCGCCTCGAGCGAGCGGCCCGCCGTGGGCATGGGCAAGCGCATGGACCTGGGACTTGCCGTCTTCGAACGGCCCCCCGGCGCCGGGCAACGGCTGCTGCGCCTGGCCATTGCCTACATCGCCACCCAGCTCATCCTGGACCTTATGGCGCGGGTATCCAACCGCCGCTACATCCGGGTTTCGCAGGGGATTGTGGGCTCCTTGCGCGAGGACATGCACCGCAAAGTCCTCCAATTGCAGACGGCGTACCACCAGTCCATGAGTCCCGGGCGCTTGCTATCCCGCATCGTCTCGGATGTGGGCGCGCTGCAGGACCAGATGATGCAATCCATTCTGGCCACTACCCGCTGCGCCACCATGATCATTGCCGGGACGCTCATCCTGCTGGTGGCCGACTGGCGCTTTGCCCTGCTGGCCTTCATGGTCACCCCCTTGTTCGCCTTCGTCTACCACCGGGCCCAGCCCGGCATCCGGGAACTCAGCCGACAACTGCGCCACACGAACTCGTGTATGTACGGCCTGGCAGCCCAGAAGATGGACGCCGTCAAAGCCATCCAGGCCTACTCCCGTGAGCGCCACGAGGAGCTCAACTTCCACCGGCTGTCGGCCTGCTTTCTCCGCGACGCGCTCGACCAGCAGCGCCAGGGCGCCGCGCTCGGCCGGGCGGCCACGGTCATCACCAGCATGTCGGACGCCGTCATCTTCATCCTCGGCTGCGTCTGGGTTCTCGATGGCAAGATGACCCTGGGCGAGATGCTCTTTGTGCGCAACACCACCATGAACCTCTTCTGGCCCGTCGTGGAAGTCACCGGTCTGGGCGTGCTCTTTGGCAATATGCAGATCACCCTCGGACGAGTGGTGGACATTCTCGACCGCCCGGTCGAGATCGCCGACGCCCCGGATGCCACCACCTTCCCCAGCCCCATCACCAAGGGCATCGAAATCCGCAACGTGGCCTTCTCCTACCAGATCGACCGGAAGGGCGAGACGGCGGCGGCAGTGGAGAAGGAGGAGCCGGTCCTCAAAGACATCAACCTGACCGTCCCCGTCGGCACCTGGCTCTGCGTCATGGGCGCCAGCGGCTGTGGCAAGACCACCCTGCTCTATCTGCTCAGCCGCCTCTACGAACCCCAGCGCGGCGAAATCCTGGTGGATGGGGTGTCCCTGAGTAAGATCCGCATGAACTCGTTGCGGCGCTCGGTGGGAGTCGTGCCTCAGGAAGCCCAGATCTTCAGCGGCTCGGTGCGCGATAACATCGCCTACGGGGTACCAGAGGCGTCCCCCAGCCAGGTCATGGCCGCGGCGAAGGCCGCCCAGTTGCATGACTTCATCATGACCATGAAGGTCCAGTATGAGACCCTTCTCGGACAACGCGGCACCAGCCTCTCCGGCGGCCAACGCCAACGCCTGAGCCTGGCCCGCGCCCTGCTCACCAACCCCGATGTGCTGGTCTTGGACGACTGTACCAGCGCCCTCGATGCCGACACCGAAAGGCGCATCCAGGAGACCCTCGCCGAAATCCTGGTCGGCAAGACCGCGATCATCGTCTCCCAGCGCGTTTCCATGGCCTCCCGTTGCCACCGCATCTGTACCATCGAGGAAGGTGTCATCAGCGAGTACGGCACCCATGCGGAACTGCTGAAGAACAAAGGCTTCTACGCCCGCCTGCACGCCCAGCAGACCGAGTGAGCCGCCGTCCTTTGGCAAGTACAGGGGCGGTTTGAACCCACCCGGCCCGCCGCCGGGCGGCGCCCCGCTGGCACCTGGGGCGGCGACGATATGGCCGCGGACGACGGACGCCGCGGAGCGCTGAAAGCGCGGCCATTCCTCAGCCCAGGGCACCGCCCTGGGAATGGAATCCAAAACGAGATTGAGCCCTGCCGGGGCGGCATACCGACAGTCCATGGGCTCCGCGCGGCCAGCTATGGCGCCCCTTCGGGGC
>CAILKC010000853.1 GCA_903834675.1 uncultured Victivallales bacterium
ACCCCGCGCCGCCCCAACCCATTCGACGAGCCTACCGTGCCGGCTGCCGGCACCACGACACCGCCGGTTCCACCGAAGGCTACCGAATACACGCGCCAGACCTACGTGTGCAGTTGCGGCGTGGTGTTTCACTCGCCCGTGTGGCATTGCCCCCACTGTGGCGCACATGAAGGGGTAGGCGAAGGAGAGTGCGGGCATTGCCATCAAGCCAAAGAGCACATGGCATACCACGCGACCCTGTTTGCCGATGATGATGACAATGAGCTGTCCCCACCGCCGCCGCCCGCCGCGCCGAAGGCCCGCGACCTGGCGGCCAAGACGGCGGGGACCTCGGGCCGGTATGTGGGCGAGGCGAAGGCGCTGAAGACCGCGAACCCGGACGCCTTCGAGGCGGTGAAGGCCGGTGCCAAAACCCTTTCCAAGGCCACGCGCGAGGTGAAGAAGGCATTGGCTGTCCCCACCATGGAGACGACCGTCCTGCCGTCAGAACTCATTCCAGCGGGATTTCCCTTTCCTTGCCGATCCCGATGGTTATGTCTTCGCCTGCGGGAGACGTGACGACCAGTGCCGCAGGAGTGAAGCTCTTGACGGTGACGCCCACCACGGCCTGTCCGGCGGCGGCAAGCGTGGTTGTGATCGTGCCTTCGGGGATTTGGTGGCTTCTCAAGAAAGCGAGTTGACGGCCCGCTGCGTCGCCCCCCTCGTAGACGCCCCGGTAAAGGATGGCCACCGCGCGCTTTGCGGGCGGCGTGGGTGCCTGAGCGGCGGCCGGTAGCGGCGCCTTGTCCGCAGTCTGCGAGGCCGGGTTTCCTGTGGGCGATATAGCCGCCGCCGTCCCGGTCTCCGCCGCCGTGACGCCAGGGAGGCTGGTACCCGTGGTCACCGCACCCGTGGCGCCTGCCGCCGGACCGTGGGTCGGGTTCGCCCCGGTGGCCGTCGGGCCAGGCTGCCGCTCGGTCGGACGGCCCCCAAACGTCGCACCCCAGCCCGTGGTCCCCGGCGAGTAGTAGATGGTCGCACTGCCGTATCCGTCGAACACTCCCGAGCCAAGGATGGGGGCATTGCCCCCGAAATAGACTCCCGTCAGACGGGGGCAGTCGAAGAACGCCTTACCCCCGATGCTGATGACGCTCTTGCCAATCACGACGTTGGTCAGACTGAAGCACATACAGAACGCATTGCCCCCGATACTGGTGACGCTGTCGGGGATCGTCACGGTGGTCAGGCTGGCGCAGGACGCGAATGCCGCACTCCCGATGCTGGTGACGCTACTGGGGATCGTCACGGTGGTCAGACTGGTACAGTCGAAGAACGCCTTACCCCCGATGCTGGTGACGCTGTCGGGGATTGTGACGCTGGTCAAGGTGTTGCAGCCCTCGAACGCGGCCAACCCGATGCTGGCAACAGCTCTGCCCTCCATGGTGGACGGGATGGTCACTGCACCGCCGGGGCCAGAGTACCCTGTGATGGTGGCGGCACCGTCACGAAGCGTGTAAGTGAAGTCATCGGCCTTTGCCGCCACCGTGGTTGCCAACAGGAAAAACACTGGCAGCCACCACGCCCTACCGATTTGCGTTGGCCAACGTCCAGGCCCTGTTTCATATCTCATCCGTGGCATCCATGATGCTCCTATGCTGCGTGCTGAACCCAGCGTCGGGCGCGGCCCGGTCGTAGCGAAACGCTTTGAGTCCATCTCATGCATCCTCTCCCGCCTGCGTCCCGAGCCGTCGCGGCTCCAGTGCCCCGACCGCTGGCGTTGGGGTTAGCGGCAGGCCTCACAACGGCCATCGTCGAGGCGGCGGACGTGGCCGAGAAGGACGAGGGTATCGAGGAGTTCGGTCAGGTCGGCGACTGGGGCGCGGCTGAAGCGGGCTGCGAGGTTCGCAACCGTGACCGGGACGGACT
>CAILKC010000854.1 GCA_903834675.1 uncultured Victivallales bacterium
CTCGCCATCGGGGACCCCAAGTCGGTCTGCCTGGGCAGCATCGCCAAGGCGGCATTGGAGAAGGCCGGAATCTACGCTGAGGTCAGTAAGCAGATCGTTACCTTCGCTTCGGACTGCCAGCAGGTCGCCAGCCTGATCCGCCTCGACGAGGTGGATGCGGCCATCGGCTACGACGTGTTCCAGCGGCAGTCCCCTGACCTGATGGACTCGGTCCCGCTGGAGGGCGCGGCCGCGGTCACGGTGCCTGCGGGCGTGGTTTCCTTCTCCAAGCAGAAGGACCTCGCTCAGCGCTTCGCCGACTACCTCGCCGGGCCCCAGGGCCGCGAGGTCTTCGCGCGCCACGGCTACACGGTCGAGCAACCGTAAGGGACGCTACCCGGCCGGTCCAGTCGGGTAAGCTGTTCCGGGCCTGGAGCCCGCGATGCCATCGCCCGTTTCGGGCGGGCTCGCGGTACCCGCCGTCTGCAAGACCCCAGATACGGCGGGAGCCCCGGCAAGACCGGTGCGGACCGCCGACTCCAGGGTGCCTACCGTCCAGAACGAGAAACCGCCCTGGCTGGCTCCCTGGAGGTACGCCGGAGACGCGGTGGGCTTACTCCAAGCGTACGCCCAGCTCGGCAAACTGCGCCGCCGCGGTGAGGAAGTGGGCCGTGATCCAGAACACCGTCCAGTGCTCGGAGTAGCCGCCGCGCCAGCCCCCGGGACCGAAGCCGGAGTGCTGTTGCGTGTAGTTCGTCTGCTCGATCTGCTCGCCCTGGCTGCCCGTCGCATCGATGAGCTGTCCGCAACTGCGGAACATCACCAGGGCCAGGCGCTGGAGGTCTGGCCGGCCGGTCAGGCCCCCGAGGCGGTACACATCCGGCGCGAACAGCACACCGTAGACGTCCAGGTGCATATTCTGCACCGAGACCGCGGTCCAGCCGCGCGTCTTCAGGGCGCGGTCGGCAAGCGGGCCGGGCGGCAAGGGGATGTCCCAGGCGACGCAGTAGGTCAAGGCGACATCCATGGCATGGGCGGCCGCGTCGAGCCAGCTGCGTTCAGCGGTCAGATCAAACAGCGCCAGGAAGGCCTGCATGGCGGCGAAGGCGCCCTCCTTGTCTTCGCAGCGCGCGTCGAGGGTGCCGCCCCAGTAGGGTTCGTCCATGCTGAGGTGGCGCTCGCGGTAATGCTCGCCAGCCTTGAGCGCGGCCTGGCGCAGCGTCGCGTCGCCGAAGCGGGCCGCCGCCGCGCATAAGGGCGCCACCAGAAAGCCCTCGTTGGTCGAGACCGGCCGCCAGGCCGGGGCCAGGATGCGCCTCGCATGCAGACCGCAGGCACGCCGCAGGAATTCCTCCCAGCGCCGTCCGTCCAGGCCCGTGCGAGAGGTCGCCGCGAGCGCTCGAAACAGGTTCAGCATGGCCTGTCCCTCGGACAAGACCTCGATGTTCTCCCAACGTCGCGCGTCGATATTGTACCAAGTGTGAAAGCCGGCGTCGTGGAAGGCCGCCGAGGCCAGAAAGTCCAGCGCGCGCTGCGCCTTGTCGCCGAGACCTGAGAGTCCCAGCAGCGGCGCCAGAACCGGCAGCGCGTAGCCCGGCGCGGCGGCCTGGCCGCACCAGCCCATCACGATGAAACGCCGGTCAGGGTACTTGCGGAAACCGCAGGAGACCTCGTCCTCGTGCCAGCGCGTCAAGGCAAAGCGTGCCTTGGCGCGGACGATGTCGGCCAGGCTCGGCAGGCCGTCCAGACTGAACGGCGCCAGGCGCGCCAGGCTGGTCTGCACCGCCGGTCGGAAGCCGCTGCCCCGGGGCAGGTCCGTGGCGACCTCGACGGCGAACTCCTTCCGGATCACGGCCCCCGGCGGCAGGCGCAGCCAGGCGTCGTCGTAAGCCTCCCAGCGCTCCTGGGACGCCTTGATGACGCTATTCCGGCCGTTGCTGGCGCACGGCCCCGAAAGCAGCGCCAGTGCCGTGCCGTCGGCGCGGGACTCGACCCCCAGCGACCACCACTGGTCCGCGCGTTGTCCGCCCGGAGCGGGGGACGGCAGCGAGTGCAGGGCCACCCCGGCCACCTGACCCGCAAACGGAACTTCGGCAACCACGAAGGGCAAGGGCAGGCGGTGTTCCTCGAAGAAAGCCCGCTCGCCGACTTCACCCCCGAACCCGGGCGTGCGCTCGCTGCGTGCCCCGGACGGGTTGCCGTAGTACAGGCAGCCTGGCAGCAGCACCCGCCGGCCCGCGGCCGGGGTCAGGAAGCACACCGCGAGCGTGCAGTGCGACGCTGGCGCGCTGCCGGTCCAGCGCCAGGTGCGCAGGCAGTGCCAGACCGCCCCGGCCCGCTCGCAGCGCCAGGCATCTTCAACCCGCCAGTCGCCCTGCGGAGTCCGCACGGTACCCGCCAGCACCGTCCAGGGCCCGAGTTGGCTGACGGTCTCAGGCTGGGCGTGGCACCAATCCGTCGGCCAGCCGTCCTGCCAGCCCATGGCCACAGACCAAAGCCCCTCGGGCGGGCTCGACAGCAGCCCGATGCCCTCGTTCTGAACCTGCAACCCGGTGGTCGTGGCGGTAAAGATCATGGGGATTCCGTACCTCCCGGTGGCCTGCGCCGAGGTCGGCGAGGTTCAGCAAGCATCCTTCCATTCAGTCCCGTCGAGGCGCCGCAGTTCAGCGCTCCGCCAGGGCCCGCTCCGAGCGCAGCACCACCCGGAAGCCGACGTTATAGACGGGTTGCCAGCTCGGGTAGCGCCAGTGCGAGGCCGTGCGGCAGGCGCTGAAGGTGTCATTCCACGAGCCGCCGCGCACGACTTTCAGGCCTTCCGGGCCGGCGCTCTCCGTGGTCCACTCCGCCACATTGCCAATCAGGTCGTAAATGCCCCAGGCATTGGGCGGGAACGAGCCGACCGTGGCACTGAACCGACAGCCGTCGTCGTAGTCGGCCTCGCAGCGGCCCCAGCCCCAGCCCTGCACCGAGCGATCCGCAACGTTGGCCACCTTGGGCATCCCCTCGGCAACCTCGCCGAAAGGCCAGCGTCCGCCGCTGCCAGCGCGGCAGGCCCACTCCCACTCCGCTTCGGTCGGCAGGGCGCAGACGCTGCCGCTGAGCTTGGACAACCAGGCACAGAACGCCGTGGCCTCCTGCCACGACACCCGCACCACGGGCTGCTGCGGGCCATTCACCGGGTAGCCGCGGGTGAAGCGGTCCTTGTTGCGTCCGTCGATGTAGGCGCTGTCGTGGGCCGAGTCGAAACGGGCATACTGTTCATTGGTGACCTCGAAGCGGCCGAGGAGAAAGGGCCGCTCCAGGCTGACGATGCGCTGCGCTTGTTCGTCGGGCGCTCCGTCGGGATCGCCGCAGATGAAGCGGCCCGCTGGCACCGGTACCAAGACCAGGCTGACGCCGCCGCCCAGGTCCAAGGTCCGTTCCTTCTGGGCCAGGCCAGCCTGCAGGGCGCTTGCCTGGGCCGTGGTCAGTGGCCAACCTTCGAGGCTGACCGCGGCCTTCGCGTCCGTGGCGCCCGCGGCTGGGGGCGCGATGAACTCCGCCACCGGCGGCGCGGGGAGTCGTTCCTCATCGCGGTCGTCGAGATTGGCGTAGAGTTTCTTGTACTTGGCCCGGCGGGCCACTTGTTCGTCGGTGGGCGGCTGGTGGCTCTGCCGCCAGTTCGGCGCGTAGGGCACATTGAAATCGATCCAGGTGTAGAGCCGGTCCCAGTCTTCCACGCTCAGTTGCACGCCATGGTGTCCCTTCGTCAGCATCTGCACCAGCGGGCTGGTGTCGGCGTTGAACTCCGCTGGTTTCATCATGTGGTAATCGGCTTCGTAACCCGCCCTCCTGACATAGGGGTGCAGCGCCAGGTAGGCAGGGCTGTAGCGGCCCTTGTATTCAGGCTGCAACTGCTTGGCGCGAAGATCGCTAAGGCTACGTCCCGCGGGACTCGCCTGGCCGTTGTGGCAACCGGCACAGCGGCGGTCGAGGACGGGCTGCACCTCCTGATCGAAGCCGAAACCGCGAGCGGCGCCGTACCAGGGTCGGATCGGCTCGGGCGTCCCCTGACTGGCTCGCTTATTGGCGCTGGGAGCCCCCGAGTTCTGCGGCTCGTGGCAGCCGACACAGGACAGGGTTTCGCCCGGCATCACGGTGAACCAACTGCGCATCGTCTGCAACGCCTTGCCGTCGGCGTCCAGCGGCTGCACGAACACCGGGGTATTGGCCGGCACCTCGAAGAAGGCGCTGCCGTCGGGGTTGACCGGCACGGTACCGAGGATGCGTTTCACGTCCCAGCCGCCTTCGTAGGTGGCGGCGTAGGTGTCGCCATTGCCGCCGTAGCGATACTGGTGTGAGCCGAGGCGCAGGGCCTTCACCGCGCCGCGTTCACAGCCGACCAGACCCGGCCCGCGGTAGACATCGGCCATGTAGACGAAGCCCGTGGTCTTCTTCGGGTTGATCCTCTCCGGAATCAGCGGCGGTCGGGGGCGTGGGCGCAGCGGCGTGGCGTTGCAGTATGGCCCGATCAACAAGGGCGTGAGGTTGTCGAACACATCCACCAGGTAGATGCCCCAGGGCGACCAGGGCCATTCTCTGCAGTTCACCAGGAAGTACTTGCCCGCGCCCAGGTCGGTGCCGGTCTGCGCCAGTGGCTGGGGCGCCGCAAAGCGCGGCCACACCTCGCTCACCAGGCCGTCTTCGATGACCGGTTCCACCGTCTTACCCCGCCCCGGAAGGCGCTGCACCACGCCCTCGGCCTCGTGCCGACCGCGGGCCGGATCGAGCACGATCAACTCGCCTTCCCGCGCCACACCGTGGTGACCACTGACGATGCAGACCAGCTCGGTCGGCTTGCCGGGGATCGGGCGGGGCCAGTACATCGCGTTCGGCCAGTAGGAGTTGCTGCCGTAGTACTCCATCTGGCCGCTGCCATCGGGGTTCATCTGGAACAGCAGCCGGGAGAAGTAGTGCGGCGTGTCGGTGTACTCCCAGCGGGTATAGACGACGCGCCCGTTGTTGAGCACGCAGGGGTTCCAGTTGTGGTCCTGGTCGAAGCTCAGCCGACGCTCGTTGGTACCGTCGGCGTTCATCACGTGCATATTGCCGACGTACCACTGCCCGGTGCAGGGCACCGCCTGCTCGCAGGCCGTCGAGACGAACATGATCCGCTCATTGGGCAGGTAGCAGCCGTCGAAGTGCTGCACGTGCGGGTCATCCTGCTGCGAGAGCCGCCGCAGACCCGAACCATCCACGTTGACCTCGCTCAGGAAGCGCCCATCCGAGAACAGCACCCGCTGGCCGTCGAAGTGCAGGTCGAAGTCGCTGATGCTGCCCCCTTTGTAGATCGTACTGAGCTCGCCATCGGGCCGCACTGGCGAGAGCACGACCAGCTCGTTGCCCAGGTTGTTTGGGCCACTCCAGTTGGAGTTGAACCAGGGGCCGCCCCGCGCCAGCAGCAGCTTGTCGAACTTGAGCACTGGATTGTCGAGCAGGATGTCCCGCGCCGCCGGGTCCAGCTCCTCATGCAGGACCCGCAACTCGCCCTGCGTGTCCGCGGGGGCCTTCAGGATCGCCGGCCAAAGGGCCTCCAGTCGGCCGGTGAAACCCTGGACCGTGCTTCGGTACGCCGCGGCCTTGGGGTATTCGGCCCCGAATGTGCTGGCCTGGTCCTCGATCGCCAGGCGCAGCGATTCGAGGCGATGGGCTTCCTGCATCGCCTCCTGGACAGTGCATAGGCCATAGTAGCGCTGCCGGGCTGCGGCAAGCTCCGGCGCGGCGGCCGGGGCTGCCGCCGCCGTGGCCTTGGCGAACTCGGCCAACCAGGGCGCCACCCGGGCGCGGATGAACGGCTCGATCGTCTGCAGTTCGCGCTCCACAACGGCCGTTCGCCGAACGGTCGCGGCGACATACTCCTGGGCGATCGTGGTCGGATTGCCGGGGGCCCAGTCGCTGAGAAAGTACTCCCGGCCGGCCATCTGCAAACGCTGGAAGCGCATCCAGATGCTGTCCCATTCCTCCCAGTCCATCTGCCGGGTGCTGAGTGGATCGGTGAACTCACGGCGCAGGCGGGCCATGAGTTGCCGGCGGCGGCCCAGGCGGCTGTCGAGCGTCCCGGCCGTGGGGCGCCCCTTCGGGCATTGGGGGGTGAACCACAGCGGCGCCCGGCCATCCGCCTGCACCGTCAGCCGTGAGAGCAACACATAGTCGCCCGGGGTCACCGCAATCTTCATAAGGTACTGGTTGGGATATGCCGGACGCTGCTTGCCGCCGACGGCGCTGCGCGGCGGCGTGAGCATAACCCAGCCATCCTCGAGTCCCACGCCGATGCAGAACGGGTTCCTGCCCTCGAACTGCTGGTCCACGCGGATCGGTCGGGCCAGGAAGACCGTCTGCCCCGGCTTGGCGCCGACCAGCGCCGCCACGTCGTGGAGCTGCCCATCGGTCAGGGTCGGCAAGGGCCGCCAGGCGAGTTTGCCGTCGCCATAGGTGGCCTTGAGGTCGACGTCGCGCAAGGTGTCGAGGGTGGCCATCTCGGGCCCACCGTCCAGCGGACCGATCACCTGCCAGGCGCCGAAGACCACCCCGCCGTCCCCCACCTGCAGCAGATCCAGGGCCGTCTCCCACCCCACGATCTCCTCCCGCGCCCCCTGCAGGGTCTCCTGCCAGGTGGCCTGCTTCTCGAAGCGCGGTTCGCGCGGCGCCTGACGCAGGGCTTCGCGACGAGCCTTGTCCGCCGCACTGAGCACCAGCGTGTCCTCGGGCCTGCCGCAGACCTCCAGCTCGATACCCGCCGTCCAGCCGGCCGCGTCGGCGCTGTGCGCCTTGGAGCCCGCTTTCATATTGTACGTGCGCCAGATACGGAACTGGACCCAATCCGCCTGCGCCGTGAGTGGCTGCCCGTCCTCACGCTCGAACCAACTGTGGAAGCCGCCGCTGTCAGGGCCGATCACCGTTGCGCCACTGCTCAGGTCTGCGGTCTCCGCAAACTCCGGCTTGGCGCCAGGTTTCGCGCTGTTGTCAGCCCAGCGGACCTCGTAATCCTGATTGGCGCGGGCATCGATGTTGAAGGTGTAGAAGCCGATCCGGTAGAGTGGCAGGGCTTTGCCGAGGTAACAGGTGATGAGCGACGGCTGACCGTCGATGCCAACCCGCCCCTCGCCGCCGCGCACCCCAGCCGCTCCGTCGGCCAGCCCCGACATGTCCCCGACCCCATTCCCATCGTGGAACTGCGCCCCCTTGCGGGACAGCAGGTTCCGCGGCTGGGCGCTCTCCACCACCTCGGCAAACTGCGCAAAGGCCTCGTCCGTGTTGGCCCACTTCTCCGTGCGCAACACCGCCTCAGCGCCCGCGGCCCGCCAGGACGACAGGACGAGTACGGAGAACAGAAGGCAGCACCGGGACAGCGTCATAGTCGTCCCACCGGAGATCAGGGGTGGTGGGGTATTGGGGTGATGGGGTACTTGGGTGTGAGGGAGTTGGGCCATTGTCGCGATCTCCGTCGGCGTTTCGTCCGGCAACCCGTTCTGCTTCTCGCGGCCCCCGCTCGCCGCACCGCTAAGCTCCCTGCCCCAATAACCCGGTCTCCCATCTCCCCAACTCCCCTTGGTCGGGGGGTCCGCCCTCGGTTCCTGTTGAGTTCAGGCGGTGGCAAGCACGTGGACTTCGTCCTGCAGCCTGTCGCCCAGCCTGTCACTCTCCGCCTCCAAGTCGTAGTGCGACTGCAGATTGAGCCAGAACTGCGCCGACGTACCGAAGTACCGCGCCAGGCGAAGTGCCGTGTTGGCGGTCACCGCCCTTGTTCCATGCACAATCTCGTTGATCCGCCGCGGCGGAACCCCGATGTCGCCAGCCAGCCGGTACTGACTGATTCCCAGCGGAACCAGGAAATCCTCCTGCAGGATTTCGCCGGGGTGAACCGGGGGAAGGTCTTTGTTCATCTTTCGCCTCAGTGGTAGTCCACGATTTCGACGTCGAGAGCATGGCCATCATGCCATCGGAAGCAAATGCGCCCTTGCTGGTTGATCCGAATGCTGTGCTGCCCTTGTCGGTCACCAGGCAGGGCCTCGAGGCGATTGCCGGGGGGCACCCGCAACTCCCCCAGATCCGTGACCGCATCAAGGACCCACAGCTTGCGCAGAGCTGCACGCTGGATCGCCTGCGGAAGTCTCGGTGAAGACTGCCGCTCGTACAGCCTTTCAGTATCCCGGCATTTGAACGACCGGATCATACGACGAACATAACGCCAGACGCCATTAACGGCAAGCGTTATTATTGGCCTGGGGCGCATGTCAGCTCCGTAGGGGTTTGCTTGTATGAGACTTGCAGCAACCTCGTATGACCCAAAGCGCTTCCCATTCCGCCCCTCGTCCGCCGCGGCGGACTCCGGGCGTTGGAGGGCGCCGCTGCGTCGGTGCCGCGGCGGCCACGCAGGGCCGCCCTCCAGGCGATCCGGCGCGTCCCGGCCGGATCGGAAGGGGACCCGCGTCGGCAAGTC
>CAILKC010000855.1 GCA_903834675.1 uncultured Victivallales bacterium
ACCGTGCCACGTACGCGTCGCCGTGCTCGCGCACGATGTCGGCGATGGACGGCACGGGCCTGGCCCTACAGTTCGGCGGTGATCTCGTCCAAGGCGTGGCCGAGCCGGTTTAGCGTCTTGTCGGTGAGGTGCGTGTAGATGAGGCACAGTTTCGCAACCCACATGCTGATGCGCGGCGTGAGTATCCGGGAGGTGCAGGAGTACCTCGGTCACAACAACGTCGAAACAACCATGATCTACACGCATGTCATGCGGGGGCTTGCCAGCACGGCGGTCAGTCCTCTGGACCAGTTGCTCGCCGATGGGGCGGGACTGCCGGGGAGACCGGCCTGAGCGCAGAGAAACTCACGGGGTTCGAGGACTACATCGTGCGCAACCAACTGGTGCAGGCCAAGTATGCGCGCTACCACCGGCTGTGGGCCGAGCGCTGGCTGGTGTTCGTCGGCCCCGCAGCCGAGCAAGACGCCGACTCGGTGCAGCGCCGGTACGTCTTCTCCACCAGCAACTGCGTCTACACGGGCATGGCCCTGGAGCGCTACGAGACGATCCTGGACGTTTGGCGGCGTGAAGGCAACTACGCCTGAGCCCCCTCAGAAGTTCGTCCGCGGCGGCAGCGCGTCGCAGATGAACAGCACGTAGGTGTCGTCCCAGCGCTGCCAATCCACGTGGCCATCGCACCAACCGTAGACGCTGCCCCGGTTGTGGCGGTTCACCACGTGATCGCGCGGAGTGCAGTCGATGTCGAAGAAGCCGTCATTGGTGGTTTCCGCCGTGCCGCAGCCTTCCTCGATCAGCAGCGGCGTGTCGGACGGGGCCGGGATCTCGGCGAGGGCGGCGGCGCGCGTATCCGAGTTGGCCCCGTAGCTGCACAAGCTCTTGGTCGTGTCATTGCCGCAGCGGTAGACCTCGCGGTTGCCGACATAGCCGTAGATCACGCCGCGCGTTACCTCGAAGTTACCCGCTTGCGGCACCGGGAAGGCGTCGTAGTAGACCCAGCCGCCGTCTCGGCCTGCGCCCCCGCCGCCATTGGTACAGTAGGGGAGGCGCTCTTCGTACTCCTGCGTGTACATCATGAATGCCTGGCAGAGTTGCCGCAGGTGGCCGACGCAGGTCGTCTGGCGCGCCTTCTCCCGCGCTTTGGCCAGGGCGGGCAGCAGCAGCCCCGCCAGGATGGCAATGATGGCGATGACGACCAGCAACTCGATCAGCGTGAAGCGTCGGCTCGGGGCTCTGGCTTGCATGGTCTCGACTCCTTCTCGAGGTCAGGCGCGTCGGCCGCCCCGGTCAGGGCGTGGGTCCAAAGTCCGCGGTGACCCGGCGCGTTCCGCCGAAGCTGACCGATTGGCGCCGTCCGGCCGCGTCCACCAGGATGAGTGCCTCGTCGCTGAAACTCTGAATCCGCAGACCGCAGGCCTGGTCCCCCGCGCTGACATTGCGGGCCAGCGGCGCCGCGCCGGGCTGGGCTGGATCCTGCAGTTCGATGAGGGCCACCGGGCGGCCCGAACGGTTCGTGGTGCTGAAGACGTACTTCACCTCGCACCAGCCCAGCCGCCGGGTGGGTGGGGCTGGGACCGCGGCCCGGGCTGGCTCGGGCGGCGCCGGACGGGGCGCCACCGGCGGCGGTGGCGGCTTGGGCTGGGCTGGCGCCGTCTTGGGCGGAACGCTCCGTGGCGGCTTTGCCGGACGCGCGGCTGGTGTCTCGATGGCGCTGGAGAGAAAGGGATTCCGCGCCAACGCGGCGCCGGGCGCGGCGTCCTGCAGGAAGGCAAACGCACCAGGGCCAAGCACGGTTGGCGATTCCACGATGCGACCGCTTCCCGGGGTGGAGTCGGTAGCCCGATCATGCAAAGCCCAGTCCGCCAGAAACAGGAGCAGCAGCACCGCGATCACCGCGCCGCAGACCTGCTCCCATTCGCGCCGCAGATATCTCGACACGTTTATCATGGGTAAGATTCCGGGCCCACTGAACCGCTGCCCTGCTCAGGCGCCATCGGCAGCCTCAGCCTTCTCGGCCGCTGGCGGCTTCATCCCAGGCGGGGCCCGCAGTGGCGCGGCATCGCCGCCGGGAAACGCAAAGAAACCGCTACAGGTAATGTCGAGCACCACTCGTCCGGGCCCCCCGTTCTCGGGGGTCCGAGTGCATTGTATCCGGGGTTCTTCGGCATAGATCTCGACGTGTTCGGGTGGCAGAAAGTTCCCGGCGACCGTCAACGCCAGGATGAAAGCATGCACATCGTCAATCTGCCCCGCCACATGCATCCTTACCGGCACCGCCAGCAGGTAGGGAAGCGGACTTCCCGCCTCAAGGTAGTACGCCACGATCGGCTGCATCGTGATGCGGGCCGCGGCCTGTTCGCCGCCATCGGTTCGGACCTTGACCTTGGGGTCGGTCAACACCTGCAGGCGATTCTCCCGCACCAGCTCAACCGCTCGTTCCAGCGTCCACACTTGCAGCAGCAACTGGTAGGTGTAGGGGAACGAGCTGTCTTCGGCCAGGTGGAGGAGTTCAGGGGCCAGCAGGATGCCGTCGCTCGCCAGCCGCTTCTGCAAGCCGTTGAAGGCCTCGCGGAAATCGATGTTGGAGGCCTTGCGGATGAAGACGTCGGCGGTCTTGAAGTCGTCCTTCTCTTGCAGGCGCTGACGAAACATGGCCGTGGCGTGTTGCTGGACCTGCTCCGCGCGCAATTTGAGTCCGGGCTGACCGGCGCCATCGCCCTCCAGCACACGCGTTCGGCTGTCCAGGAGTTGCTGCAGCTTTTCCTGGTCGAGGGGCCAGCCTCGCCGCTGCAAGGCCTTGCGTTTTTCGGCCAGCAAGTCGAGGCCGTCACGCCTCTGCTGGCGCTGCGGCCGCACGACCACCAGCCAGGCGAGGGCAGCCAGGGCTGCCGCGACCAGCATGACCGCGGCCAGCAGACGCCGCCTGGGCATCGTTATCCGGTTCATCGGCTGGTCGGCCCTCCCGGGGTCACGGCGTCCGTTACATCGGGCGCCGCCAGGGTCAGACGCAGAGAAAACGGGTTGTAGAGCGCCCCTGGCTGGGTCTTGAGGTACTGGACCCAGGGCTCGAAGATGTCCTTCCGGTCGATGCGTTCGACCTCCAGCAGCAGGTCCACCTTCGCGTAGGGGCCGAGGAGGCGCAGCTTATCGATCATCTCGCGGGTTGCCTCCCAGCGCTGGTCGCGCTGGTGGGGGGTATAGCCGGCGGCCACCAGCGACGGCGTCCCCGCGGCCTGCCGCGCCAGTTGCCGGTACGGAAACTCCGGGGCTACGACCGTGGCGCCCACGACCGGACGCTGATCGCCGCCCGGAAAGAACGCCTGGGCGGTCGCGGCGGTTGGGGCGCGGGGATCGCCGGGTGCCGCGTTCTCCTTGTAGCTGCCTTCGTCGCCCAGGTAGACCAGCCAGTCCTTCTCGCCGCACACCGTGGCCAGTGCCTCCAGCGCCTCCACCAAACGCCTGCCGCGGTTACCCGCCTGCACCAGTGGCACGAGAGCGGCCTCGTAGCGGTCCATGCCCCGGCGCGCCCCCTCCAAGCGCGGGATGAGTTTCTCGCAGGCCTCCAATTCCACCATCTTGGCGCCGATGTCCGCCAGCTCGGCGCGCGCGTCGAGGTAAGCGCGCAGCAGCACCCCTGCCAGCAGGACGGTTGCCAAGGCGCAAGCCGCCACCAGGAAGCCGAAGCGCTTCTCGCGATGGGCTTGGTAGCGCACGTCCAGCGGAGTCAGGTCGATGGCTACCGGCGCCGCGCCGAGCGCCTGCAGCGCCAGCCCGAACGCGACCACCATCTCCGGCAGAGGCTGGCCGCTCTGCGGATCCTGGGGGCCAAAGACGTTCACCGGGCAGTGCAGCGCCTCACTGAGGTAAGGGGCAAGGCCCTTCAGTTTCGCCGCGCCGCCGCAGAGCCAGATGCCGCTCAGAGGGACCTCATTCAGCTCCTGGCGTTCCTGGGCGCGCCAGTGGGACACGGCGTCCTCAATCTCCGCCACTAACTTGCGGACGGCCTGCACCAGCGCCGACCGGGAAGACTCCTCCAGCAGGTCCAGCGCCGCCAGATGCGCTTCCGCGGCCGCCTCTTTGAGGTCCTCCCTGGCCATGACTGCCTTGACCAGTTTTTCGGCGCCGAACAGCAGGCTGCCTACGAACAGCGGTTGCTCGGCAGCCAGAATCACCGCGGTGGAGTTCTCTTGCCCGAGGTCCACCAGGAGGACCGGTTGCTGTCCCCCCAAAGCCTCCCGGTGCAGGTGCAGCAGGCTATTCACGGCCGCGATGCCGTTCATGGCCAGGTGCGGCACCGCCACGCCGGCCTGTTGCAGCGCAGTCATGCGCTCGCGGATCACCGACTCGCGGCAGATGCCGATCAGGACCGGATTACGGCGTCCGAAGCCGGCCGGCAACACATGGTAGTCGTGGATGAACTCTTCGTCGGAGAGACCGGCCAATTGCCGGGTTTCAAAGGCCACCATCTCGTCCAGGCCAGCCTCCCCTGTCCCCGCGGGGAAGTCGAGTAACTGGGTGGTGCTCAGGTACTGCGGCAGGCCGACCGCGGTGGGCAGGCCGGCACACTCCGTGCGTTGCAGCCAGTCGGCCGCCGCGGCATACAGATCCGCCTCGTTGAGAATGCCTTGGGCGCGCAGGCCCAGGCAGTTCTGGCGCACCATGACGGGTCGGCCGTCCCGCAGGCCCAGCACCACGCTCTTGAAGCAGGCTGACCCCAGGTCGAGCCCCAGCCCCAGTCTCTTGCCCCGCAACCCCATAGCTGCATCGCGCTCCTGAACTCGACCGGTTGACCGGTGTAGCGGTCCCGGGGAACCCTCAGTTGGCGGACCCGTCGTTCAGCGGCCACGCCGCGGGACGCTGTACCTGCTCGCGGAACTCCTTCGGCACCGCGTTGTCCAGCACTTCCCGGGTCACGCGCTCATCCCCGGGGGCAAACAGAATCTGGCCTTCGAAGAGTTCACGATCGAGACCGGGCTTGAGGACCAGTGCGCCGGCCGCCGAACGCATGCCGGCGACCTTGAACCCCGGCGGCACGCCGGGATTGCCCGCCGAGAGAATCCAGACCGCGCCGTCGGCCGCCGAGGTGAACACCGGCGCGAGCGCCTCATCGCGGCCCCGGCGCAGCCAGCCAATGCAGCGCACCTGCCGGCTGAGACTTGCCGCCAGCCAGGCCCGCCCCGCCTGCAGCCGATTCACGATTGGCCCCACTTCAGGCAGCGTCTTCAGCACGGCCACGACTTGCCGAGCCGCCGTGATCGTCTTGGGGTGACGCGGGTTCATCCACGGGACCTCGGTGTCGATATCCCGTACCGCGGCGGCCATGGCCAGGCTCTCGGGAATGCTGTCGGCATAGTGTTCCGCTAGCAGATGCACCAGGCGCTTCAGCAACCAGGCGCGCGGCACCGGTTCGATACCGGGGTCACCCACGACCGACTGGATGCCGTGCAGCAGATGCACGTCAAGCTCCGGCGCTTCCGCCGCCTCGGCGACAAAGCCGTACAGGAACTTGCCCTGCGGCACGATGTTGTCCTGCGGCCTGGACTCCTGGTGGATCTCGTACAGACGGGTCGTGAAACCCGTCGGGAAAGCCTTGCTCGTGTGAATGAGAAAGGGCACCTGGTCCGCCGTCTCGCAGAAGTAGACCAGGCCCCAGTAGACCATGAACTCACCCTGTGCGTCCGTCTCCTTCTTGCTCATCAAGGGCTTGGGGTGGTAGAGCAGCGTCCACCCTTCGCTGCCGACGGGCCGGTAGGAGAGCACGTGCAGGCGCAGCGAGTCGTCCTTGGTCACGGCCAGCATGGGAACGCGCTGCCGCACCGTCTCGTTCAGGTCCAGCCAGGTCACGGCGGACTTGAGATCGGCTTCCCACACCGAACCGCGCACGGTCTCCGCGGCGAACAACGCTCGCAGGCGCTCTTCCGCCTCTGGTCCGGGCGGCAGTCGGGGCAAGTCGAAGGCCCGCAGCGCCTCGGCCTTGGTCCAGGCGTCGAGCTGGGTCAGGACGCGCCGGTAGGTGGCCGTCTCCGAGGCCTCGGGAAACTCCTTGGTGAACTGGGCGAGAAGCGTGCGGTACTGAACCAGATCCGGCAGCGCCTTACCGATCTGTTCGCGCAGCTCCTGCAGTCGCCCATCTTTCTGGCGCGCCTCACCCCGCCGCTGCTCGAACTCGCGCCGCCACCCCTCGACCTCGACGCCTACCGAGCTGAAGGCGTTCGCCGTCTCGGCGCCGACCGCCGCCGCCAGCGGCTTGGCGTCACGCAGAGCGGGCTCGATCTCCGCCAGCGCTTTCTCTTCGTCGACAAAGCTGGAGAACGGGTGCTGACGTTTTTCTTCAATGACTCGCCGGGCCAGCGCGGTCACGCGGCCCACATCACCCTCCGCCTCACCCCGGCGTCGGCGCCGCCACTCCTCCCACGCCGACTGCCAGGCGTTGACCGAGCGGTCGGCGGACTCGTCCTGGGCCACCTGTCGCGCCTGGGCCAGCAAAGCCTGTATCTGTTCCTCGCCCGCCTGGTAGCCATTCTCCCGGATCAGCGCCAACTGCGCCAGAAGGGCCTGGAACTGTCGGCCGACGTCGGCCTTCTTCAGCAGTGCTTCCTCGACCGCAGTGACCAGGCGCCGGACCTCGGCCGAGCCATAGAAACGCGAATCCTGGCTCTTCAGTGCCTCCAGACTGGCCTTCAGGCGGGCATAGTCCTTGCTGTCCAGCAGCGCGGTCATCTCGGTCAGTTGCGCGCGGCGGCGATTCTGGGTATTCGTCCGCCACAGGGCCAACCCTGCCGCGGCCATGGCGGTCAGGCACAGTGCCGTGAGCGCTAGCCCGACGAGGAGACGGCGGCGCCGCCGACGCGCCGCAATCTCCGCCAGCGCCGTGCGGACCGTCGTCTGGAGACTCTCGGGCATCTGCCGGCCCGTCTGCCGCAGTGCCTCCAGGCGCGAGCCGATTTCCGCCGCCGAGGCTTTGCCGGAGTGGAGCAAATCCTGCACTTCCGCCAACGCCTCCCGGAAGGACTCCTCGGCCAGCCGCTCGCCCTCCCAGCCCTCATGAGCAACGCGCGCCTCCGCCGCGGCGGCACTGAGGCGTGCATCTGCAACCAAGGCGGCCCCCGCACTCAGACGGTCCCAGTCCGCCAGGCCCGTCGCGACGGCCGCCCGGTCCTTTGCCGCCAACGCCGCCCGCAGCCGCTGCGCGATCTCGGTGCCCTGCAGCCTCGCGGCGGCCCGCTGTTCGGCGAAAAGCGCGCCCTTGCAGCGCTCCAGCACGTCGCCCGGCGCGGTGACCAGGCGTTGCGGGTGGGTGAGGTCCTCATAGAGTTCCCGCAGGCGCGGCAAGTTCTGCGCCGCCAGCGCCGCAGCGGCAGCCTCGATCAAGACGGGCAGTTGCGCCTCTTCGAGAGGCTTCAGGTTCTGTGGCCAACTGGGATTCTGCGGATCCTGCTCGCGCAGCCGACGGAGGACCCGGATGCTGCCGGGCTGGTCGCCCTGGTAGACCAGACGCCGGTACTCCTTGAGCAGCGGCGCCAAGCCCTCCTCGATGGCGCCCTCCTGGCGCAGGCGTTCCACAATCTCCATGGGAATCTGCGGAAACGCCGCCAACTTCAGGTCGGCCACCACATTGGCCCACTTACGCAGCTCGGCAAAACGCACCACCTCGACCAATTGCAGCAGCGACGGCGCGCCGGTCGCCTCATGCACGGCCTCGGAGCGCATGCCCCGGTCGAGATACTCGGCGCAGCGCTGCAGTCGCGTCACGATGTCCTGGCAGAGCTCCGCATACTGCTCGGCAAACTCCTCCACCACCGGATTGCGTTCGAGATCGTCGTTCTCAATGATCTCGACAATCTTCTGGATGAGCTGCTGTTCCGGGATCATGGACTCTTCCTGGAGGACGATGGCTTCATGCGTAGGCTAGGCGCGCCACGGTTGGCGACGGTCACAAAGGCCTCGGGCTCCCCGGCGCTCGGTCCCGCCGCGGTTCGGGCCGCTACGGCCGGGAGCGGCGTGCCCTCACGCGCGCAGGTCACCAGTTCGTTGATCTTGGGTTCAGGCAGGGCCGCGGTGAGATCAACCACCAAGGCGCGCGGATTGCGCCGAACTTCGCGCACGCTTTCCGTGTCCGGCACGCAGCAGCGCCAGATGCAGGTGGCCCCTGCCGGAAGCGAGGTGAAGTAGGTGTTGAAGGTGACCTCCCAGCGGCGCCGCACGGGGACCAGATTCAGGCCCTCGATGATGAGTGGCAGGACATCCATGCCGGGCTCGAAGAGAAGATAGGCGGGAATGCTGTTCTGGCTCAGGAAGTGCCAAGCCAGGACGCCGGCCCAGCCGGCGTCGCCGGTCACGGCCTCCCACTGCGCCGCATGGGTGGCGTTGCTTTCGCCGACCGGCACCGGTTTCGGCTCCAGGATCGCGTGTGGCGCCTCGTTCCAGGTCTCGCGGAAGAAGCCCGGCTGCGCCGCCACCCAGGCGGGGCCCGCAGCCGGGCACTCACCCTCCCGCAGTACAATATGATGCGCGATCTTGTTGGAACGCTGGGTGTGCTCCGCTTGCGCCGGAGCCACCCGCGAGAGAATGCTCGAATTGCGCCCGGCCATGGTCGGGCGGTAGTGGCTGATCGAAACCGGGTTGTCGGACTCGCGGACGTGATGCAGGGGGAAGAGTGCCTTGTAGGCGCTCAGCCCCTCCAGCAACTGGATCGTCTGCGGCGGCATGCCCCGCGTGTAGGCTACCGTGCAATACCCACGCGTTCCGGGACGCAGGCCGCGCTCCGCCGAGGTGTAGATGAGTTCCAGTGCCATTCCGCCCCATCCGCGGCCGCCAGCCACCCTGCCATCAGCGCGGCGGCCGCCGCCGTGCCGGCATGTCAAACCACAGATCGGTACCGGGGCAGCGCAGGCGATACCCCAGATAGGAAACCGGCACCTGCAAAGGCTTCTCCCGCCCCGGCAGCCGGACAAACACCACGTCCCCCGAAATCTTGTACTCGGTCGGGGTGATCTCGCGCGGCACCCGGCGCGCTGCTGGCAACGCGGGGATGAACCCTTTCTCATGGAAGAAGTAGAGCATCGGTACCGAGACCCATAACGACTTGACGTCGCGCGGCCGGATGCCGATCATCCCCGTCTCTGAGTTGAGTTCCGGGCTGTGTCCCAGGGCGCTGTTCGGCAGGTAGATGACCTCGCCGGAAAATGACTCCGCGGTGGACACCATCTCCGGACAGACGTCCTCTAGGAGGCTGCGCAACTGAAAGGACAGATTGCGCAGCATGTGCATGTCCAGCACGCAGGTGTTGAAACGCGAATCCCACTGCCAGGGCGTCTCTGACAGTTCCTCGTCCAGCAGCTCCCGCCAGACGTCGAACTTGCTCAGGACGATCACCAGCGTCTTGGCCGTCTTCGTCCCCGAGCGCATGCCGGAGTACTTCTTGATGCGGTTGATCATCTCGGTCAGGATGATCTCCTGGCGCTGCACCCGCGCCCCCTCCGCCAACTGCGGATCCGCGCTGTGCAACCGGGCCCGGAAACGCACATCCTTGGTCGGATCAAAGAGAAAGAAAATCGTCTCCGAATGCAGCAGGTGCTGCGTGGTCGGGTTGTCCACCGAATCCATCCCCGGCTCGAAATGCTCGCCCGCGTTGTCGTACAGCACCAGCGTCCGCGACATCTTGCCGCGAACCTCTTCATACTGCGGGTGGTGTTCCGAGGGGGTGACGGTGAACATGAAGGGCTTGGGCAGGTTGATCAGCATGCTGTCCAGCAGCACCTGGTTGTAGAGTTCGCCCTGCAATTCGGTCTTCTGCAAGGCCACCAGCTCGTCCGAGGAGGAGTTCAGGAAGATGGTTTCCTCGAAGTCATTGACGATCTGGTTGTTGACCGCGTCGGTGTCGGTGAAGTTGATGGCGAAGTTCTTGCTTAGGGTGTTGCGCAGGTCCCAGGTCATGCTGGTCAGAAAGTAGGACTTGCCGCTGGCCGTGGCCCCGACGATCGAGAGGAACAGCGGCGGCATCTCGCTGGCGGCCTGCGGAATCCGCAGGTGGCAGCGCGGGCAGGCCATGTCCGGGCAACTCATCCCCGCCGCATCCACGGCATTGCCCTCCGGCGTGAAGCGCGAGGGCAGGAAGCGCTGCTGGGCGTCCGCGCCCAGCACCGGGTCTCCCACCAGGCTCTGGTGTCGCGCGATGAAGAGGAACTCCTCCACGTCAAAGCGGTGCCAGCAGTGCGGGCAGACGATGCCGCGGCGACCGCTGCCAGCGCTGCGGGAGATCGTGGCCGCCGGGGCTTCGCTGCGCTCACTGCGGCGCGGGCGGGGCGGATTCGGCCTCGCCGGCGGCTCCTTGATCTCCACTACCTGCGGCCGCTCGGGCGTCGGCGCTGGGGCCGCCGGTGCCAAAGGGGCCCGCGGCGTCGTCTCCCCAGGCGCCGACGGTCCATCCAGCTCGTCCGCGCTCAGAGCGACCTCCACGTGAACCCGTCCAAACACCAGATCGAGCTTCCGATCGACCACCAACTGCGTCACCCGGCGCCGGTCCAGGTAAATCCCATTGGTGCTCCACTGGTCCTCGATCTGGACGGCGCCCTGGGGGGTCTGCGCCAGGACCGCGTGCAGACTGGAGATGGAGGGCTCCTGGAGAGTGATATCGCAATCCGCGGAACGGCCGATGCGGCAAGGAAAGGCCTCGATGCGGTACACTTCCGGAGCGCGATCCGCGTACCGGACTTTCAGGAAACACACCGTGGAGGAAGCGGACGCGCTCATGGCAACTCCAACGCTGTCACCGTGATCTGGCCCTGGCCGCACGTCGACCCGGCGCCGCCAACACCTGCCAGTGCCCGCCTCGCGGGGGTACATCAGGCCACCGCCACCAACAGTACCGCCACAGCGCTGCCGCGCAACCCTATTCCCAGGTCGGCTCCTGCGGAATGTCCACCGGCTGGATGCGCCAGATCCGCTCGGCGTATTCCCGCACCGAACGGTCGCTCGAGAAGGGGCCCATGCTGGCGATGTTATGCACCACCTTGCGGTGCCACACCCCCCGGTCTCGGAATACCTTACCCGCCTGTTCCTGCTGCGCGGCATACGAGGCGTAGTCGGCCAGCAGCATGAAGTGATCGCCACCCGCCAGCAGTGACTCCAGCAGCGGCCGAAAGACGCCGCGCTCGTTCGCCGAGAACAGGTCCCCGGCGATGGCGTCAAACACCGCCCCAAGCCGCGGATTGCGCTTCAGGTACTCGGCCGAGTGGTAGCCCGCCGCCCGCAGTGCATCCACCTCTTCGACGGTCATGCCGAAGATGAATATGTTGTCCGCCCCGACCGCATCGCGAATCTCGATGTTGGCGCCGTCCAGCGTCCCGATGGTCAACGCCCCGTTGAGGGCAAACTTCATATTGCCCGTACCGGAAGCCTCGGTACCTGCCAGCGAGATCTGCTCGCTGAGGTCGGCGGCAGGGATCAGGATCTCGGCCAGGGTGACCCGGTAATCCGGGATGAAGGCGACCCGCAGCCGGTCACGAGTCTTGGCATCAGCGTTCACCACCTCCGCCACGGCATTGATGAACTGGATGATCAGCTTCGCCATCCAGTAGCCGGGGGCCGCCTTGGCCGCGAAGATGCAGGCCCGCGGCGGCAGGTCAAGGCCGGGGTTGTCGCGCAGTTGCAGGTACAGGTCAACGAGGTGCAAGACGTTCAACAACTGTCGCTTGTACTCGTGCAGCCGTTTGGCCTGGACATCGAAGATCATCTCGACCGGCAGGACTACCCCAGTCGTGCTCTTGACCAGGGCCGCCAGGCGCTTCTTGTTGCTGATCTTGGCCTGTTCCACCTGGCTGAGGAACTCCGCGTCCTCGGCGTAGGGACGCAGGGCCCCAAGGCGATCCAGGTCGGTGACCCAGGTGTTGCCGATGCGTTTCGTGATCACCGCCGACAACTCGGGGTTGGCGGCCAGCAGCCAGCGGCGCGGCGTGATGCCGTTGGTGACGTTGGTAAACTTCTCCGGCCACAGTCGGGCAAACTCGGGAAACAGCCGTTCCGTCAGCAAACGACTGTGAATCGCCGCCACGCCGTTGACGGTGTGACTGCCGATCACGGCGACGTTGGCCATCCGTACCTGAGCCTGTGCCCCGTGCTCAAACAGCGAGACCTTCGCCAGGGTCGCGTAGTCCTTGCCGAGGCTCCGCTCGGCTTCCCGCATGAAGCGGCGGTCGATCTCCTCCAGAATCTCGAAGTGCCGCGGCACCGTTTCCTTCAGCAGCGCCGCAGGCCACTTCTCCAGCGCCTCGGGCATGAGCGTATGATTGGTGTAGGAGATGGTGCGGCTGACGATCGACCAGGCCGCGTCCCACTCCAGCCCCGCTTCATCCACGAAATAGCGCTGCAACTCGGTGATCGCCAGGGCCGGATGCGTATCGTTCAACTGAATCGCCACCTTGTCGGCAAAGGCCTCGAAGTCG
Source organism: uncultured Victivallales bacterium (assembly GCA_903834675.1). Next base: position 12,441 of record CAILKC010000855.1, read on the forward strand.
TCGTGACGCTTGCGGTAGCGACGAATGATGTCGCGGATGCCGCAGCCCACCAGAAAGTACTCCTGTGCCAGGCGCAGACGCCGCCCTTTGTCGGTGGTGTCGACCGGGTACAGAACCCGCGAAATCGTCTCGCTGAGCACGCGGCGATGCAGAGCCTCCACGAAGTCGCCCTGATTGAAACGGTCCATGTCCAGCGGTTCTTCGGAACAGGCCCGGAACAGACGCAGCAGGTTCACCGTCCGGCCGCCATAGCCGACGATCGGCAGATCCCAGGGTTGGCCCTGCAAGAGCTGGTAGTCCACCCACCTGGGGTGATACTTGTGGTCCCCCCGTTCCTCATGCACGGTGCGGCCGAGAACCGGACACTCGACCCGGTGTTCCGGCCGTGGCATCAGCCAGGGATAGCCCTGTGACAGCCAGTCATCCGGCGTCTCCACCTGACGGCCCTTCTCAAAGCGCTGCCGGAACAGTCCCAGCTCGTAGCAGATGCCGTAGCCATAGGCCGGGTATCCCAGCGTGGCCAGCGATTCGAGGTAGCAGGCCGCCAGACGCCCCAGGCCGCCGTTGCCCAGGGCCGGATCCGGCTCCAATGCCGCCAACTCGTCAAAATCACAGCCCAACCGCTGCAAGGCATCATGCACCAACTCGGTAATTCCCAGGTTGCCGACGCAGGCCTGCAACTGCCGTCCAACCAGGAACTCCATGCTGAAGTAGTAGACCCGCTTGACGTCCTCCCGCAGGTACGTCTGTTGCGTCGCGATCATGTGCTCCAGCACGCGGTCGCGTACCGCCAGCGCCAGGCACTCGAACTTGTCCTGCACCGTGGCGCTCTTCCAGTCTTTGCCGCGGGTGTAGCGCAGATGATGCATGAACGAGAGACGAAAGTTGTCCTCCCCGATGATCGCCTGGAAGCGGTCGAGGACGTTGTTCAATGCAGATCGCGGCATGGGCACTGCCTCGCTGTGCGAAAAACCGGCCAGAAAGCTCTCGGCGGACCCCCTCGGAGGGGTGATACACATGGGCGCATAATGTAGCGGTTCGACCGCCATCCGTCCAAGCCGCCGACGCACCTGAGGCGCAGGTCAGTTCCGTAGGTGGTGACACCTCAGGTCCTGGGGTTCAGGAAACGGCGAGACGGCGAGACGGGGAAACGGCGACTGGAGGAGACGGACAGGGAGACTGGCGGAGAGGAAAACAGGGTTCAGGGTCAGCCC
>CAILKC010000856.1 GCA_903834675.1 uncultured Victivallales bacterium
AAGGAAGGGTGGCGCTCGCCCGCGGCGCACTTCGCACAGCCTTTGCGGGTGCAGGGCTTGCGCACCTCCGCGACGGTGCCACGCGCGGCGGGCAGATGTTCAGCGATTTGTGCTGCCAGGTCTTTCACGGTACCGACCTCCCGGCCCGGAGCAGGCCGATATATATGATAGCATATACGTACCATTCGGGAAAGTCAAGAGGCTTCTGCGCATTTTCCATAAATTTCGTCATGGGTGGAATCGACGACCCGCGCGGTAGAACCCAGGGCGACCCCGGCCCCAAACCAGCAGGCCCCCCCATCCAGTGACCCATTACCACTGCGAGTGGTCAATGCGGACGCAGCCGGAGTCGACCTGGGCAGTATGAAGCACTCGGTCTGCTGCCCGCCGGACGAAGACGGGTCGATCAACGTTCGGGAGTTCGCGAGCGACACCCCGTCTCTGGAAGCCCTGGCCGACTGGCTGTCGTCGCGCGGTGTCAGGACGGTGGCGATGGAGAGCACCGGGGTGTACTGGATCCCGTTGTTCGAGCTGCTGGCGGGCCGGGACTTCGATGTGGTGCTGGTCGACACGCGAAGCCTGTCGCGCGTTCCCGGACGCAAGACCGACATTCTGGACTGCCAATGGATCCAGCAACTGCACGCCTGCGGGTTGCTCAAAGGGGCCTTCCGTCCGGGCGATGACATTGTGAGGTTCCGCGCGCTGGCGCGCCTGAAACGCACGCTGGTGCGGGAACAGGCCGACTGGGTGCGCCGCATGCAGAAGGAGCTTGACCAGATGAACGTGCGCGTACACCGGGCCGTCTCGGACATCACCGGCGTGACGGGCCTGGCCATGCTGCATGCCATCGTCGCGGGCGAGCGCGACCCGGAGAAGCTTGCGGCTCTGCGCGACAAGCGCTGCCGTCTGGATGCCGAATCCATGCGGCGCGAACTGACCGGCACCTGGCGCGAGGAACACCTGCAGAGCCTGGCCATCGGGCTGAAGACCTACGAGTTCCTCTCGGCACGCATTACGGAAGTCGACGGCCTGATCAAGCCTCTTCTGGAAAGCTTCGCTGCCGAGGCGCAACACCATGGCCAGGCGGCTCCGGAACCGGCTAGCGCCAGCAAAGCCAAGACGATACGCGCGCGCGGTCAGGAGCCCATGCGACAGGCTCTCTACGCGATGTGCGGCTCCGATCTGACCCGCATTGACGGCGTCTCGGTGGAGACCGCCCAGACGGTGCTCAGTGAAGTCGGCCATGATCTGAGCAAGTTCGAGACCGAGAAGCAGTTCATCTCGTACCTGCGCTTTGCGCCCGGCACGGCGGTCAGCGGCGGCAAGCCGGTGCGCAAGGGCCGCAAGAAACTGCTGGGCTGCAGCCGCGTGCGGGAGGCGCTGCGCATGTCCGCGCTGGCCGTGCGCAACTCGCACACGGCACTGGGGGGATACTACCGCAGCATCGCCTACCGCAAAGGGGCCAACGTGGCGGTGTTCGCCACCGCCCGCAAAATCGCCCAGCACATCTACCGCATGCTGCGGTACGGCGCCGATTTTGAGGACGCCGGCCTCGATGCCTACGAGGAACGTTGCCGTGAAAGGCGGATACGCAATCTCAAGAACAATGCCCGAACTCTGGGCTACACGGTCACGGCCTGTGCGGCGGAGGCCGGCACCTGACCGGCAGCACTCCGACGCTTGACGCATAGCCTGCAACACCGTGAGAAACCCCATCCATGCGACCGGCGGAAAAAAGCCTTTGGCAGTCAAGACCCATTTCCCAATGGTGCACACTGCCCCATGTTCAGCGTGGTTCCGGGACGGCATCATACCAGTGGTGAGGAAATCTCCCCCATACAAGAGTCGAATGACCGTGCCACCCCGGGCCAAAGGCCCTTCCGAGTCGACCAGAAGCAGAGGTGATTTGTGAGTGCTTAGCCGGTCCGCCATCCACCAAGTCTCATACAAGGAAACGGCGAAACGGCGAAACGGCGAAACGGCGAGACGGCGAGACGGCGCCACGATGCGTACGTAGTCGAGCCCACCGCGGCGGGTTAGCCGGTTTCGCGGCGGCACCCCCAGCCGCGGAAGTCGCGGGTTCGCCTGTGCCTCTTCAGCCCCGAAGGGGCGCCATCCCTCAGCCCAGGGCACCGCCCTGGGAATGGAATCCGAAACGAGATTGAGCCCTGCCGGGGCGGCATACCGACAGTCCATGGGCCCCGCGCGGCCAGCTATGACGCCCCTGCAGGGCTGAGAATCTGGGGTAT
>CAILKC010000857.1 GCA_903834675.1 uncultured Victivallales bacterium
ACGAGGGGCGTTGGAGGGCGCCGCTGCGTCGGCGCCGCGGCGGCCACGCAGGGCCGCCCTCCAGGCGATCCGCCACGTCCCGGCCGGATCGGAAGGGGAACCGCGTCAACAAGTCTCGTTCCGGTAGGTCCGGCCACAGCCGGGGGCCCCGCTGAACCCGGAACCCGGAACCCGGAACCCGGACGCCGCACCCAGGCTGTACTTGCCCGGCGCGGATGCTACATTAGGGCGCGCTTGGCCTGGCGAAACGCTTAGAACCGGCCGGTCAGTCATTACTGCGTGCCTGTCGGACGCCGACCTATGATGCCTGGAATTCAGACGACTCCCGCGTGGGCGCTTTGGCGCCTCGTGAGATGTGCTTTGGGGCTCGCCACGGTCGGCCTTGTGGCGGCCCTGGTCCTGCCTTGCGCCTTGGCCCAGAATGCCCCAGCGCCGGTCGCTCCGGCGGCCGTCCCGAGCGCGCCCGCGGCCAGCCAGGACCCTTATGCGGCTCGTGACAAAGGCCTGCGCGCCATGAGTCAGGGCGTCTACCGCGCCGCGGCGTTGTTCTTCCTCGATTACCGCCAGGCTACCGGCTTCAAGGAACCTGATTTTGCCGACGCTACGATTCACGTGGCGAAAGCCTACGTGATGGAGGACGCCTACGACAAGGCAGCCGAGGCACTCGAGTTCCACCGCGCCAAGAGTCAGGGCCTCACGGAGACCTACTACCTGCATGCCCTGCGATACTGGCGCGCCGTCGTGCTGCGGGCTCAGGGTAAACTGCAGGATGCCAGCCAGGAGGCAGCGCCCCTGCTTGACAGCACGGTGGATGCCGACCTGCGCAGCCAGGCGCTCTACTTGCTGGCCGACGTCTGCATCCTGCAGCAGCGTTGGCAGGAAGCCGAAGCCCACCTTCAGCGCTTGCTCCAGGAGTTCCCTGGCGCACCCTATGCCCGGCGTACGCGCATGCGTCTGATCACCGTCTGGCTGGTGACCAACCGGGTGCCGCAGGCGGAGGTCGCGCTGGCCGAATTGGAGAAGGGCGCCAGCGGTGACGACCGGGTCGAGGTCAGCCGCGCCCGGGTGCTGGTGCTTATTCAGAAGGGTGACCTGAACGCTGCCGTCGCGGCCTACAAGGAGATTGCGGCAGAGCGCCCCAAGCATCCCGACGGCGACTGGTGGCTCACCACCTCCGCCCTGGCGGCGGCACTGCTCGACGCTTCGCGCTTCGAGGAGGCGCTCGGCGTCCTGCCCCAGGTCACCGCTATGGCCCTGACGGACGACCAGCGCGTCGACAGCCTCCTGCGCACCGCCGAGGCGCACATCGCGCTGAAACGAATTCCGCAGGCGATCGATACCCTCGAGCGTTTCAAGCGCGACTACGCCGCCCGGCCCGAGGTTGTGCCCGCCCTGATTCGCTTGGCCGAACTGCTGCGCGAGACCAACAATGCGATCACGGCCTCCGAGTACTTCGCCGAAGTGGTTGCGCATCCGAGCGCCTCGCCTGCCTTCCGCTACCGCGCTGCCATCAGCCGGGCCTGGTGCATGAAAGACGCCGGGGTACCGGAGCAAGCGGTGAAGGCCTTTGCCGCGGCGGAGGCCTTAGGGACCACGCCTCAGGAGAAAGGCCGGGCCGTATTCCTGGCGGCCGAGACTGCCTTCGCCATGGGCAACTACACGGCGGCGGCGCTGAACTACGCGGCGGTATGCGAGCGTTACCACGACACCGAGTTTGGCGAGGAAGCCCGTTTGCGCCAAGGCCGTGCGTTGTTCGAGATGCAGCACTTCGCCGACGCCGCGGCCGCCTATGCGCGTTTCACCTCGGAGTACCCGCACAGCGCCGCAGTGGAGACGGCCCGGCTGGAGCGTGCTATCGCCCTGCGCTACGGGGCGGGTAGCCGTGATGAGTTTCAAGCGGCCCTGGCCGAGTTCCGTACCTTCATCGAGCAGCATGCCAACGCTGACAGCCTACCCAGGGCACTGATGGAGGGCTACGAGGCGGCGATGGGGGCGGGCGACTCCGATGCGGCGATCCAATTGCTTTCCGCCGTGATCGACAAACATCCCACCTCCGAACTCTATCCCCATGCTCTTTACCATCGTACCGTCGTGTACTTCATGCGGGCAGAGTACGACAAGGCGGTGGCCGACGGCAACGCCTTCATTGAGAAGTTTAGCGCCTTACCCCTGGCTCCGGACATCATGCTACAGCTCGGCGACCACTACGCCAACCGGAAGGACTACGAGCAGGCCAAGCAGTACTTTTCGCAGTTAGCCAGCAAGCACCCGCAGTCTGCCCTGGCTCCGGCGGCTCTGTATGAAGCGGCCCTTTGCTCGTACCGCCTCGAGCACCTGGGTTCGAGCACGCTGCTGCTCGACCAGCTTCTGGCGACGGAGAATCCGAAGCCCAGAGCCGAGGTGCTGGCGCGGGCCGAACTGCTCTACGGTGACACGCTGGCGCGACAGGATCTGTACGACAAGGCGATCGAGCACTTCACCAAGGCCCGCGACCTCGCGGGCGACACCCGGCTGGGGTTGGCGGCGCTGGGACGCCGCGGCGAGATGCTCTACTCTCTGGCCAGCGCCGACAAGGCGCGCCTCAGCGAGGCCATCAAGTGTTTCACCGAGATCACCGAGGGGCGCACCACCCCCGCCGACCTCTGGGAGACAGCCATGTACCGCCTGGCCAAGTGCTACGAGATGGCGGGCGATAACAATCTGGCCGTCAAGTCCTACCTGGACATCTTCTACCGCTACGAACAGGACCGCAAGCAGAACCTCCGCCGCGACTCTTTCTACCTGGCCCGCAGCATCTACGACGCGGCACACCTGCTGGAGATCAGCGGTCGCAAAACGGACCTCTCCACCGCCGCTACGCTCTACGAGTACCTTGCCGACCTCGATCTGCCCACGGCCGAAGACGCCCGGCGGCGAGCCCAGCAGATCCGTAAGCTTAATGACCTGACCCAGTGAGGCAGGTTAGCGCCTGAGGGAGCCGTCAATGCTCACTGACGTCCTTGCACAAACCGAAGACTACCTTCGTAACCATCTTCTGCCCTTTTGGATACAGCGTGCCGCGGAACCTGTATGGGGTGGCTTCCAAACCAACTACGACCGCCACGGCCGACGCACGGGGGTCACGGAGAAGACGCTGCTCTGCCAGGGCCGTTGCCTGGTCACCTTGGCTCATGCCGTGCGCCTCGGCTGGGACTGGCCGGGGTGGGAGCAGATGCTGCGGCAGGGAACCGAGTTCCTGGAACAGGCGTTTCGGGATACGGAGCACGATGGCTACGTCTGGATCACCGAGGCCGACGGCGCGTGGAAGGACACGCGCAAGGTGATGTATGGGCACTCTTTTCTGATCTATGCCTACAGCGAATTGGCTTTGACCACGGGGCGGCCCGAGTATCGTGAGCGTGCCTGCCACCTCTTTGACCTGGTCCTGGCCCGCGCCGCCGACCTGCGCTATGGCGGCTGTTTTGAGCACTTCAGCCGCGACTGGACTCTCGATATCGTGCGCGCCGACGGCATCGCCCACAAGTCGCTCGATGTCCACATGCATCTGCTGGAAGCCTTCACCACCCTGACCGAACTGACCGCAGCGCCGCGGCATCGGCAGGCGCTGGAAGCGGTGACCGACCTGATCTTCACCCGCATGGTCGATCCGCTGACCGGCACCGGCATGAGCATGTTTGCCCCGGACTGGACGCCGATCCCGAACCTGCAACTGGGCACGCTCTGGGGCAGCGACCGCTTCGACCCGTCGGGCAAACCGCCGGAGACCACCTCGTACGGCCACAACATCGAACTCGCCTGGCTGTACCTGCACAGCCTCACCATCCGCGGCCAGGACCGGCGCGAGGGCCTGCTGCGGACGCAGCCCATCTTCGAACACACGCTGGCCCACGGCGTCGACCCGCAGTACGGCGGCCTGTTCACCGAAGGGCACCGCCAGCACGGCGCCACCGAGATGAACAAGGAGTTCTGGCAGCAGGCCGAGGCCCTCGTCGGCTTCCTGGATGCCTTCGAACTGACCGGCGACGAGCGCTACTGGCAAGCTTTCTGCAACATCCACGATTTCGTCTTCAAGCGCATGATCCACTGGGAGCAGGGCGAGTGGTTCCCGCTCCTGGCGCGCGACGGCACGGTGCTGTGGGACTACATGGGCCACAACTGGAAGATCTGCTACCACACCATCCGCTCCATGTGCGAAGTCATCGTCCGTCTCCGTCGGCTGGCGTGAGCGCCAGGCGCCCCGTGCGGGGCCAGATGAGGCCGCCAGAGTGTACCCCCTCGCGGGAGACCCAGACCATGGCACAGCCACCCACGGCAACCCTCCCGGAACGCCTGGCCGAACTGGAGCGTTTCCTGGCCTCCCGGCAGACCTTGTTGGTCGCCTTCAGCGGCGGGGTGGACAGCACCTTCCTGGCTGCCGTAGCCCAGCGCGCCTTGGGTCCACGACTCCTGGCGGTAACCGTGGACATGGCGGCGGTCCCGGCACGCACCCTGGCGCGGGCCAGGTCCCTCGCCGCAAGCCTCGGCCTGCGTCAACGCGTGATCCGGCTGGATGCCTTTGCCGTCGAGGGATTCTGCCACAACGGCAACGAGCGCTGCTACCACTGCAAACGGGCCATCCTGCAAGCGCTGCGGGCGCTGGCCGATCAGGAAGGTATCGCCAGTATCGCCGATGGCGGCAACGCCGACGATGTCCACGACTATCGCCCAGGGCAGCGCGCCGTCGAGGAAATGGGGGTGCTGAGTCCCCTGCGCGAGCTGAACTGGACGAAAGACGAGATTCGCGCCGCATCGCGGCTGCTGCGGCTACCGACGGCCGACCAGCCGTCGGCCGCCTGCCTGGCCTCCCGCATCCCCTACGGCGACCCGATCACCCCACGCAAGCTCGAACAAATCGACCTCGTCGAGAGCTGGCTGGAGGCCCAGGGCGTCGTGGTCTGCCGCGCCCGGCATCACGGCAGCGTGGTGCGGCTTGAGCTGGGCACCGAAGACCTGCCACGACTGACGGAGGAGGCCTTCCGACAGGGCCTGGCCGAAACCGCCCGCCAGGCCGGCTTCCGCTACGCGGCGGTGGACGTCGAACCCTATCGCACCGGTCGCCTCAATCCCCCCAGCTGAGGGCTGCGTCATGGGGTGCATAACTAGCGCTGGCTGAAGGGGACAGGTGTGGGGTTCTGCGAAAGCCTCTTGGGTCTAGGCACCCACGAACTTGAGCGTCCGGCGGGACGCCCATGAAAGGACGGCCATGAAGAGCGCGCTGTTCCGCTGGGAATCGACCGGCTGGAAGCTTGAATTCGAGCCGCAGACGGCAAGGCTGACCTGTCAGCACGCCGGGACCGGGGCGACCGTGGTTGGCACGCTGGCGTTTGCGGAGATCGCCGATGGCAAGGAGACCGGATGGGGCTTCGACCTGGCCCGCGACGGCGTGTCCGATCGACTGGCGCTGCTCACCCCCCAGGGCAACGTCAACGGCTACGTCCTGGTCGGCGGCAGCCCCGACCGACTTGAGCTGACCGTCATCCACCGCGCCTTCCTCTCGTACCGCGGGCGCCTCAGCTTCACGGGTACCGCCCAGGTTGGCCGGGCCGCATTCGCCTGCTGTATCTCACCGCGGCCGACGTCGCCGGTGGTGCAGATGGCGTCCGGTCCGGCGGACAGTGCCCTGAACGACGCCCTTTTCGAGGCACAGACAGACACACTGCTGCGCTTCGCCGGAGAAATCGTGCGGATCACGACGGAGCCGAATGGCCCCGGGCACGCGCCGCGGTTCCACCTTCGCCTGACCGCGCGGCCGGAACAGGCGGGCGCTTCGATGCTGGTTTTTGACCTCCGGGAGCACTTTTACCGTTCGCGCTACGTGCCCAGCTACCGGCCTATCAACCGCAAGCGCTGCCCCTCGGCGCCGTCGGGCTGGATGTCCTGGAACGTCTACTTCGACCAGGCCGGCGAGAAGGAGAACCTCGCCGAGGCCGAGGTCGGGGCGCGGCTGCTGCGGCCGTTCGGGCTGGACATCTGGTCGATCGAGTCCTGGCAGGCCAACTCCGACCACCAGCCGGTGCGGGACTTCCACCATCTCACGCAAGTTGCCCATCCGCGGCAGTTCCCGCACGGCATGAAGTGGCTGGCTGAGCAGATTCGGGCGCTGGGGTTCAAGCCCGGCATCTGGGTGGTGCCCTTTGGGACCGGCAGCCAGGAGTTCTACGAGGCGCATAGGTCCTGGTTCCTGCACGACGCCGCCGGTAAGCCCATGCAGAACTGGTGCGCCTTGTACCTGCTTGACCCCTCGCAGCCCGCGGTGCGCCGATACCTGCGCGACACCCAGCGGCTCATGTCGCGCGATTGGGGCTACGAGTTCTTCAAGATCGACGGCATGTCAGCCCAGAGCCCGCACTACTCGGCGCACTTCTACGAGCGCGACGAGGTGCGCGCCGCCTTCCGCAACCGCTGCGCGAAGCCCTTGGAAGCCTGTGTCAAGGCGCTCCGCGCTGGGATCGGCGCCGACCGTATCATGCTGGCCTGCGCTGGCCACTACACCGGCCCCGAAACCGCCCTCGCGGATGCGGCCCGGATCGGCGGGGATATCGTCCATCCGAACGAAGCGCCGCAATGGCGCGGACTGATCAACCAGGCTCGCGTCACCCTGCAGCAGCTCTTTGCTCACAACCTGGTCTGGTACAACGATCCCGACACCCTCCTGGTCGGCCCGGCCCGGGAACGCGACGCAGCCCGCATTGCCACCACCGTCGTGGCTCTGCCGGGACAGGTGATGTTCTCGGGGGACAAGCTGGGCGAGCTGCCAGCGGACCGCATCCGGCTCATCCAGCGGGCGCTGCCGGTGTGCGACGTGAGGCCCCTCGACCTTTACCCCATCTTCGAGCTAAAGACTGTCTGGGACCTGAAGCTGGCCCGGCCCTTTGCCGCCTGGGACGTGGTCGCGCTCTTCAACTGGAGCGAGGACGTGGCGCCGGTGGAGTTCGCCTTCGCGGACCTCGGCCTGGACGGGGATGGCAGGTATCTGGCGTTCGAATTCTGGTCAGAGGAATTTCTGGGCGAACTCTCGGGACGGTTCAGCCGACCGCTGGCGCCGCGGTCCTGCCTGCTGCTGGCGCTGCACCCGGTGACCGGCCGACCGCAGTTCATCTCGACCGACCGGCACATTACCCAGGGCGGGACGTGCTTGCGCGATCTGTGCTGGAACGCCGATGCGAGCCGGTTGGAGGGCGCGACTGTGCTCGTCGCAGACCACCGGCAGACGCTATTCTTCCACGTGCCCGAAGGCTTTACCTTCACCTCGGCCAGCGCCGTCGGGGCCAGGGTCGTCAGCGCAACCCTGAAGGGCGAGCGCCTGCTGGCGGTCGTCTTGGAAGGCCAGGCCGCTGGCACGGCCCGCTGGGAACTACGCTTCGCCGCGCCAGTCGGCACCTCCCAGGCGGCGGTGCAAGGAAAGTGGACCGACAGATCAGGAAAGGAAACGCAACCATGAGCCACCCGAACGTAATGTCGATGGCCGCCCTCTCGCTCTCACTCTCGGCGGCCGACACGGCGCCGCGGCTTCCGGTGATCCTGGACACCGACCTCGGCGACGACATCGACGACACCTGGGCCCTGGCCATGCTGCTGCGCAGTCCGCAGCTTGATCTCAGGCTGGTTACCACCACCTACGGCAAGGCCGAATACCGGGCCAAAGTCATCGCCAAACTGTTGACCGTCGCCGGACGTACCGATGTCGCCATTGGCCTCGGCGCCGGCGGCAGGGAGGGCAGCGGCAAGCAGCAGGCCTGGGTCGAGGGTTACGACCTGGCGTCCTACGCCGGCACGGTCCACCAGGACGGGGTTCAGGCCCTCATTGATGCCCTCGACGCCTCGCCCGTTCCCATCACCATCATCTCCATCGGGCCATCCGACACGGTCGCCGCGGCGCTCGGGCGTCGGCCGGAGGTCGCGGCCAAGGCCATCTTCGTCGGCATGCAGGGGGCGGTGCGGCGCGGCTACAACGGCGGGGCGGTCTGTCCCGAGTGGAACCTGAAGGCGAATGTGCCGGCGGCCAAGACGGCTCTACTCGCGCCGTGGAAGCAGGCGGTCATCACGCCGCTCGATACCTGCGGCCTGGTGCGCCTCGGCGGCGAGCGTTTTGCGGCGCTGAAGCGTTGCCCGGATCCCGTGATCCGAGCGTTGCTGGAAAACTACCGCCTCTGGGCTGGCAAGGGCGCCGTCGATGAGTTGACCGAGAGCAGCGTGCTCTTCGACACCGTGGCGGTATACCTGGCCTGGCCTGGAGCCAAGCCGCTGCTGTGCCTGGAAGACCTGCGCATCGACGTCCGGGATGACGGCACCACCGCCATCGACCCAGTCGGCATGCCGATGTCCGTGGCCACCGCCTGGCGGGACCTGGAGGCCTACTACGACCTGTTGCTGCTAACCCTCACAGGGACACCCCAATGAGGATACCATCGCTGCTGCACCCCCTTCACCCACCTCCGTCGGCGACCATGATGCTGGCCCTCGCCCTGCTGAGCGCGGCGGCAGCCGAGGCCGCAGCTCGAGCCACGATCTACAGCCTGCAGACGACGGCCGATGTCAACCTTGTCATTCCCGCCGTTTCAGCTACCGCCAAGGTCCTCTACCGCAACGCGGCAGGAGCCTGGGAGCCCGCCGTGGTGGAGGCCAGCGGTGAGGTCCTGCGCCTGCGTCTCGAGGTCGGAAAGATCAGCAACGGCCGGACCCTGCTGGTGCTGAATGTGCCAGACGGCGTGAACCTGGACGACGTCAGACCGCCGACCGTGTTACGCTGCACCGTCGATGGCAAGGAGCTCGGGACCGCGGCAACCGTGGATCTGGGCAGCGTCGAGACGGCGCCTCAGACCGTGAGCCTGCTGGTGCAGGACGAACTGAACGCGCTGGTTCCGGACTCGCTACAGGTCTCGATCAACGGCAAACGCCTGGCGACTGGAGCGCCGGGCGTGAGTTTTAAGCTCCTCGACCCCAGGCAAGCCCTGATCACGATCGACCTGAGCACCCTGGCGAACCCGCCGGCTACCCGCACTACCGTCTCGATCAGCCTCGACGACTGCGCCCTGGACGATACCCTCATGGACTGGTCGCTGTCCTTCTCCTGCCCGCCGGTACAGAGGCTGCCCGATGGCTCGGTTCTGGCGGTTGACAGCGTCACCACAGCCGCTGCCTGGCAAGCCTGGCAGGTGGTCACCGATGGCCTGAAAATGGACGCGGGCGGCGGCACCACCGCCGGCCGCACCTGGCTCTCCCAGGAGAATGGCCAGCCACACTGGATCAGTCTCAGGTTCGCGGCGCCCCGCACCGTCACCGGGGTGGCCCTGTGGTGGGCCTTCTACGAGGGTTACCGCACCTCCGTTGCCTACGAGGTCCAAACCTGGGATGGCGCAACCTGGGCGACGCAGGTGAGCGTTAAGGACCAGCGGGAAGGACAATGCTCCCGGCATACCTTCCCCGCGGTTACGACGGCCGGGGTTCGCATCTGGCAGCCGACGGGTTCCGGTCACCCGGGCCGAGCCGCGTTCATGTGGTTGTCTGAATTCGAGGTCTTCTGAGTTTATGCCACGCAGCGCTCAAAAAACGCTTGCCCTCGCCGAACCCTTTCCCCGGGGCTGTTTCTTTTTCCGGGTGGTAAGCACGCTGGAGCCGGCGGTCCGCACCGGCCCTGCCGGGGCTTCCGCCGTACTTGGGGATACCGCGAACCCGCCCGAAACGGGCTGGGCATCGCGGGCTCCAAGGCGGCAAGCAGCATCATGGCAGACGTCTGCCAGATCCAGCGGGGGGCTCTTACTTGGAACAGCCCTGCCCTTTCCCTGCACACCACCGCGTGGTATCGTTATATAGAGGGCCGCGTCGCTGCCCGGAAGCTGAAGGAGAAGGCCGTCATGTCCATGTACAGAATCCTCAGCCGCCAAGGCGTTGAGATCCGCCGTTTTTCCACGGATTCTCTCCCGGTCGGGGCGGTGCTCACCGTCGGGAGGTCGCAGTCCTGCACGATTGCTCTCGGGCATGAGGCTACACGCTCCGTCAGTCGCGAGCACTTCCAGCTCGAACACCGACACCTCGGCTGGGTCTTGCTCAACCGTAGTTCGCACGGCACCTTCAAGGGCGACCAGAGCGTCGACCAAGTTACTCCCAAGCCCGGCGACGTGTTCCACTTCGGACAGTGCGTCCTCTGTGTCGGGACCGAGGCTGTGCCCAGCGGCTATCAGTTGCATTGGCAGGACGACAAGGCCGCCTGCGAGGACTTCGCTCTGCTCTGGCCCGGGCGCAATACGGTCGGCCATCTGCCCACCAACACGATCATGATCGCAGACGATTCGGTGTCCCGACACCACGCCCGCATCACCGTCAACGGCAGCGAGATCGTCATCGAGGACCTGAATAGCTTCGTGGGCACCTTCCTGGCTGAAAAGCAGATCACGGTGGCAACCAAGCTGGGCCCCTCCGCCCGCCTGCGCCTGGGCGGAGTCCATGCCTGGCTCAAGGTAGTGCCAGTCGCGGCCCCAGTGCAGACGAGGGCGGTATCCGTCCGGCCGCCGGTGACGGACAAGTGGATTACCGCCACCGTGTGGACCGCCATCATGATCATCCTGGCGATCGTGCTGATTGTCTTCCTCCGCTGAAGTCACCCGCCACCGCCTGCGCTGCATGGCAAGGCGAGTTCTGGGTTTGGTTCGAGAATGGCGCTTCGGTAGTGCAAGCCAAGGGGGGCAGTTTACCGTGCCTACGCGTGGGAGAGACGGACACATCGCCAGGTTCCGCCTGGCGGGGTTGACCTGGGCCACCGCGGTTCTGCTTGGCGCGGGGGCTCGTGCTGCCGACAACACGGCGGCGCCGACGCGCACTTGCCTGGCGCTCCCGGCAGCCGGTCCAGTCACCTTGGACGGCGTCCTCGACGAGCCCTCGTGGGCGACTGCGGTCGAGGTCAGCGGCTTCACCGTGAGCGGTCGAGATGACCTGGCCCCGCAGCAGACCGTGCTGCGCCTGCTCTACGATGCGACGCATCTCTACGTGGCCGTCGTTTGTCAGGAGCCCTCGATGGGCACCCTCCGGGCGGCGGTCACCCCGCGCGACGGGCCGTTCTGGGAGGATGATGCGGTGGAGTTGTTCCTCGATCCGGCCCATGTGCATGACGACTACGTCCAGTGTGCCGTGTCCGCCGGCGGCGCCTGCTATGACAATCACAACGGCGACAGCCTCTGGACCTCGGGCTGGAAGGCCGTCGTTCGCCGTCAGGCCGACGCCTGGATCTGCGAAGGCGCCCTGCCCTTCGCCGACCTGAAGGTAGCGCCGCCGACGCCCGGCGCTCTCTGGGGTTTCAACCTCTGCCGCGAACGGCAGGCGGGGGGCAAGCTCGAGCTGCACAATTGGGCCGACGTGCAGCGCGTCTTCAACCGCGCCTCGCGCTTTGGGCATCTCGCCTTTGTCGGCTCGGAGTGGAGCCCCTCGGCCGAGCGGATTGCGGAGATCGCACGCCTGGCCGACGGAGAGCAGGCGCTGGTGTTTGTGAACACGGGTTACTGGACCGCGGACCGCGCTGCCGCGCCCCGGCAGGAGTCCTACGCCGCGGCCATCGCCACCGCCGTGGGGACTCTCCCCGCCAAGCTGACAGAGCTTGTCGCCCTCACCCGTGACGAGGCGCCCGCGCAGCAGCAACGCTTGGCGCAGCTTCAGAGAGACTGCGCCGCGCTTCAGCAACTGGGGGACAGCCCGGCCGTGCTCGCCCCCGCCTGGGCCCAAGCTCTCGGTGCCGTCCAGGGGCTGCGCGCCGACGTGGAAACCCTTTACTGGCAAGTGAAATTGGCGGCCCTGAACCGCTCGATGCCGTGACCCAAGGGAGGATTTTTCCGGTGAACTACGCCACCTCACGCCGTCTGCTCTGGCTGGTCTCTGCCCTTTTCGCCGTCGCCCTGGGAGCTCGGGCCGCCACCACCGAACAGGAGGTCGAGGAAGACCAGAGCCTGGCCACGAAGCTGGTCACCCCGCACCGCCCTTGGGCCCGTGGCTATGTCGGCGGGGCGCCGCGCGCTCTCTTCTTCGTCAACCCCGGCGCCTACACGGGCGAGTGGTTCGCCCCCGAAACCCGCCTGCGCGAAGTGGTGGAACTCGCCCAGCGCGTCGACCTCGAGGCGGACGCCATCTTCTTTGGCGGCAGCAAGGGCGACGAGTTCTTCGGACTGGAACTCGGCAGACGCCGCGCCGAACGACTGCTGGCCCAGCCATATCAGGTCTACGTCTTCGCCAATGCGCGCTTCGAAAAGCTCCCGCCGCAGTTTCAGTTTCTGATCATGGAACAGGTGGCCAAGGGCGCCGGATTGGTGTGTTGCGGGCCGACGGCCACGGAATTCATGACGGCCAAACGGCGCCTGCCCGCGCCGGTGCCCTGGCTCATGGACGGCCTTCCCGAGTTGGATGGCAAGGCGCCGACGGATGTCCTCAGCGCCTACCGTCTTGGTGCGGGCCGCGGCGTCCGCCTCGGCTATGAGCCCTGGGCCCTGACCCCAAAGAGCGAGTTCAGCTATGCCGCCGTGGCCGAGTACGATTACCGCCTGCTCTGGGTGGCCCGTTGCGTGCTCTGGGCCGCCGGGCGCGAAGGCGCCGTGTCGGTTGCCTTCCGAGCCCGGGCCGAGGGCGGACCCGTGCCGCCGCCGCCGGCGTGGGTGGTCGAGATCGCGCGGACGGCGACGGCGCCTTCCCGGCTCCAGGTTGATATCAATGTGCGGCGGCGCAGCGATGGCTGGATTCTGGCGCTGGAGGAAGAGAGCCTCAGTCTCGAGGTTGAGCGTCCCGGCGCCGTGCCGGTCGCCCTGCCCCGCCTGCGGGCCGGCGCCTACGTCATCGACGCCATCGTTCGCAGCCGCCGCGGCGTCGAGGCGTTTGCGGCTACGGCGTTCGAGGTCACCTCGCCGTTTGGGGTGGAGGCCGTACGTCTTGACCAGTCCTTCGCTGAACGCGGCGACACGCTGACGGGGTGTGCGGTTCTGCGCGGACCGGTGCCGGCCGGAAGCCAGTTGCGTCTGTGCTTCAGGGATTCCTTCGACCGCGTGCTCGAACAGCGCGATCTGCTGGCGCCCCTCGAGGAGAATGCCAAGCTGCCATTTAAGTATCAGCCCGGTCCCCACGACACCATCCTCATGCGCTGCCAGGCCGTGCTGCGGTTCGAGGGCCGCGAGGTCGATGCCGGCGAGGGGTCATTCTACGTGCCGGAACGGCGGCGTGGGCAGTTCAACTTCCTGCAGTGGGACACGCCGACGGACGTGCTGGCGGGTTACGCTTGGCAGCAGATGCGCCAGGCCGGCATGAACCTCTGCCTGGTCGGCAGTTTCGGCCAGGCGAAGGCCATCCCCGCCCTTGCCGCCAGCGACATCGCGCTCGTGCCCTACACCACCCGCATCCTTGACCCCAAGGACCCGAACGGCGTCATGCAGGTGCGTGGGGAGAATGGCAACAACACCACGCTGTGCTGGAATGACGCCCCGGCTATCGACCAGTACGTCCGCCGCATCGTCGACCGGCAGGCCAAGCACCGCGAGCATGGCGTCTTCTGTTACTCGCTGGGCGACGAAGGCGTGACTCAGGGCTGCTGTGTGCATCCGGCCTGCATCCAGGCCTACCGCGGCTACCTCCAGGCGCAGTATGGCACGATCGAGCGCCTGAATGCATCCTGGAATGCCACCTACGCCGCCTTCACCGAGGTCGCTCTCCTGGACCCTAAGGACAATATGGAGACTGCCGCCCGCGACAAGGGACTCTACGCCCGCTGGTATGACCGGCAGGCCTTTTCCCGCTGGAATCTCATGCAGTTCTCCGGCCGCTTCGTCAAGGCGTTCCGCGACCTCGATCCGCAAGCCCTCACCGGCTTCGAGGGCACCGGTGGCTTCGGGGATGATTTTGATACCATCCTCGGCATCAACACCTTCTACTCGCCGTATCCCGGCCTCGGCGACGACATCATCCGCGCCGCGGCGCCGCGGGCCTTGATCCGGGCCAACTGGATGGGCTACAGCAAGACCGCGGATGCCCTTACCGATGCCGCCTGGCGCATGGTCATGCGCAATATGGACAGCGTCTGGTACTGGATGTGGACCGGTATCGGCAGTTGGCGCGGCTACGTCACCCCTACCCTCGACTTCTATCCCGCCACCGCGGAATTGACCGCGGAAATGACCCCCGTGCGCCGTGGACTCGGCGACCTGCTGTTGCAGGCCCAGCCCGTGCATAGCGGTATCGCGGTGTTCTACTCCCTGCCCTCCGCTTTGGCGCACGGACTTGACGGCAGCGCCGGCTACGTCGGCGCCGAAGCCACGCACCAGGCCTGGCTGCGCCTTACCTCGGAGCTGGGACTCGACGCCCGCTACCTGACCCAAGCCATGCTCCGCCAGGGAGCCCTGCGGCCGAGCGAGTTCCGCCTGTTGCTGCTGCCTCTGACCCAGGCGGTTGCCGCCGATGAGGCTGAGCTCATCCGCGCCTTTGTCGAAGCGGGCGGCACGGTGATTGCCGATGTCCGCCCCGGGGTCTTCGACGGCCACTGCAAGCCGACCACCCCGGGCTCTCTCGAGGCGCTGTTCGGCATCCGTCGCAGCGGCCGCGGCGCGCCCCTCATCAAACCCCTTGATCTGAAGCTGCAATTCGGGGGCAAAGAGCTATTGCTGCAGACCCCGGCATCACGCCTTGACCCCGGCATCGAGGTCGCGGGGGCCCAGGCGCTGGGCCAGGTGGATGGGACGCCGGTCATGCTGATCAACACGGTAGGCCGAGGGCGCGCCATCCTGCTGAATTTTCAGGTGCTGTCGGACAAGGCTGACGAGGCCCAGTACGCCGCGGCGCGGCGCTTTGTCCGCAGCTTGTACGCGCTGGCGCAGGTAACCGCTCCCGTGACCGCAGCAGCCCCCGACGGGGAGGCGTTGCCGCTGACCGAGACCCGAGTCTGGCGCACGGGCGACGCGCTGGTGTTTGGCCTGTGGCGCCAGATGCAGTGCGACTGGTTCTCCCCCACGGCGGGAACCCTAGCCGGCGCGCCGCAGCCCGCCCGCATCACCCTGCCGACCCCCAGATATGTCTACGACCTCCGCCAGGGCAAGTACCTCGGACACACCGCCGAGATCGAGACCTCCCTGCGCTGGGGCCGCGCCAATTTCTTCCTGGCCGTGCCAGAACGGCTCGGCGCGGTCGAAGTGCAACTCAGTTCGCCACAGCCCAGTCCCGGGGCGTTACTGCAGGCGCAAGTTACCCTGGCGGGAGCCGGCCAAGGCGGTGCCCGTCAGGCGGTATACGCCGAGGTCATCGACCCCGATGGCAACCCTGCGGCGTGGGGCGGCCGGACGCTGATCCTCGAAAACGGGCACGGCCGGATGAGCGTCCCGGTAGCCTACAACGCCGAGCCGGGCCGCTGGCGGTTGCGGGTCACCGAACTGTTCAGCCATGCCTCCACCGAAGCCACCTGGCGCGTCCGCTGAGGCGTAGGGCAGGTGATCGGAAATCACAAACCTGAGATGGAGCCCCCGAATATGTTGGCAAACCCTACATGCCGCCGCGCCGCCATGGGCCTTCTTCTGCTGGCCGTGCTGGGCTGGATCCCCGTCGCACGCGGCGCGCCGGAGGCCGGGCGTCCGCCGCCGGTTTCCATACAGGAGCGTGCCCCCACCTACCGGACCGGCTTGAAGGAGGGTCACCGCGAGCACAAGTGGGAGGAGCGCAGTGTGTTGCTGGACTCCGGCAAGGTCGCTTACACCATCAAGTACTCGTCCTGCGTCGATCCCTCCCACCCCGGGGTCCGGGTCTACGATGAAGGCTACCTCGGCATGCCGATGCCCTGCGCCGCGAACTGGTATCACTCGGGCTTCTTCTTCCTCCGGGTCAACGGCCAGGATGTCGGCGAGTCGCCGCTGCTCGACCTGCGGGTCACCGAGCGCGGTGAGCGTGGCGCCTTCCACCTGGTCTGGGAGACCGCCGACGCCCGCGTCCGAGTCCAGTTCCTCACCACCAGCGGTTCGGAAAGGCTGCTGTGTCAGGTGACCTGCCTGCCCAAGGAGGGCAAGAAGATCGAGACGCTCGAGGTGCTGTGCCGCTGCTACCCGAGCTACTTCACCAGCCACAACCGCCGCCAGGGCGACCGCACGCTGATCACGCCGCGCACCGCCGAGCACGAACCCGCGACCGTGGCGCTCGATCCCGCTACCGATAGTTACCTGCTCTATCTGGACGGTGTCTTCGACGTGGCCAAGGGCGAGGGCGACGGCCCCTGCGCCCTGCTCTTCCTGCCCGAGGAGATCGCCTCGGGCACCGTCCAACTCACCAACTACCCCGTCAACACTACGCTGAAAGCATCTCCCGGAGCCCTGCGCCTGCGCTTCGCCTTCTGGGATTTCAAGGGCCGCACCAACGCCGAGGCGACCGAGTTCCTCAAGCAGAATGGAAAAGCGGCCAGCGACGAACTGCGGGCGCTGGACTTCCGGCCGCCGCTCCTGGCCGCCTTCACTGCCGGAGCCATCCCCGCCGAACTGAAGGCCCTGCTGACCGCCGCCGCCGCGGACGGTGAGCGCTTGCAGCCAGCCGCCGAGGAGCTGGTCGGTAAGTTGCTGGACAGCCAGCGTCGCGCCGACGCTGGCGACTGGGCCGCCGAAGCGGAGTTCGCCCAGCAATTCGCCGACTACGACGCCATGCGCTGGAAGCTGCGCATCTACGGCCTGCTCAACACCCCCGTCGAGCCCGCCCCGGCGAAGCCCTGAGCGGCCACTGCCCGAGCGGCCCCGGGCGGTCCAAAAAGATGGAGCGGCCGCGGCGCGCGGCCACTGCCCACGAGGCCGTGGGCGGTCCAAAGAGATGGAGCGGCCGCGGCGCGCGGCCACTGCCCACGAGGCCGT
>CAILKC010000858.1 GCA_903834675.1 uncultured Victivallales bacterium
ACACCGAGTCCCAGCGCCAGCGGGACTCTTTGGACTGCCTGCGGCTTGACGCAGCTTTTCTCCACGGCCCTGAGCCCGTCGGGTCAGGGCCGGAGTTCCGCCCCGGGCGTCGCGGCCGGGGCGGTCTGACACCGAGTCCCAGCGCCAGCGGGACTCTTTGGACTGCCTGCGGCTTGACGCAGCTTTTCTCCACGGCCCTGAGCCCGCTGGGTCAGGGCCGGGTTTCCGCCCCGGCTGCGGCGGCGGATCCCGATGCGTCTCCCGGCGGAGGCCCGCCAGAGCGACAGGCCGGGGCGCTTCCGCCCACCCACTATCGCCGGCATCCCAGTTCACTGACCGAGGTGGTGGCGGACGTCGCGGCCCTCGCCGACGAAGATGGCGTTTTCGGCGATGTTGGTGGCGTGGTCGGCGATGCGCTCGACGTTGCGGGCCACGAGAATCAGCGCCATGGCCCGCTCCAGGGCGGCGGGATCGGCCGCGATGAGACCCAGCAGTTTCTCCGTCACCTCGGCCTTCAGTTGATCGACCTCGTCGTCGCGCCGCAGCACCTCTCTGGCTTTGGCCGTATCCAGGGCGATGAAGGCGTCGAGGCTGTCCTTCAACATGCCCCGTGCGATGGCCGCCATGCGCGGCACGATGTCGAGCTGGGTCAGGGGAGGTTCACGCAGCAAGCGCTCGGCCTTGTTGAGGACGTTGATCGCCTCGTCGGCAAGGCGTTCCAGATCGCTGTTGGTCTTGATGGCCGCGAGGATAAAGCGCAGGTCGGTGGCAGCGGGCTGGTGCAGGGCGATAAGGGTGAAGCAGGTCTCGTCCACCTCCACCTGCATGCGGTTGACCTCGTCCTCCATGCGCCGGATCTCCGCTGCGGTGCTGCCATCACGCTCGACGAGTACCTTGACCGCGTCAGCGATCATGGTCTCCGCCAAGGTGCTCATGCGCACCAGCCGATTCTTCAAGTCCGCCAGCCGTTCGTGAAAGTGACGTTCCATGGTCGGTACCCCTGCCTGCCGCGGTCAGCCAAAACGACCGCTGATGTAATCTTCCGTGCGTTTGTCTTTGGGATTCGAGAAGATGCGGACGGTCTGGTCGAACTCCACCATCTCGCCCAGCAGCATGTAGCCCGAGACATCGGAGACGCGCCCGGCCTGCTGCATATTGTGGGTAACGATGACGATGGCATACTGGCGCTTCAGCTCCAGGATGAGTTCTTCGATCTTGCCGGTGGCGATGGGGTCCAGCGCCGAACAGGGCTCGTCCATGAGGATGACCTCGGGCTCGACCGCCAGTAGACGGGCCACGCACAGGCGCTGCTGCTGGTCCAACGGCAGACTCAGAGCCGAGGCGTCCAGGCGGTCCTTGAGGTTGTCCCACAACCAGGCTTGGCGCAGGCTCTTTTCGACCACCGCGTCGAGATCGCCGCGGCTCATCCCGGCGACCCGCAGACCGAAGCTCACGTTGTCACGCACCGAGAGCGGGAACGGGTTGGGCCGCTGGAAGACCATGCCAACCCGCTTGCGGAGTACGCAGACGTCCATCTGGCGGGCGTAGATGTCCTGACCATCCAGAAGGACCTGGCCGGTGACCCGAACCCCCGGAATGAGGTCGTTCATACGGTTCAGGGCACGCAGCAGGGTGGACTTGCCACAGCCGGAGGGACCGATCAGCGCCGTGATGCAGCGGTCCTCGACATTGAGGTCGACGTGCTTCAGGGCCTGGAAGAGGCCGTAGAAGAGATTCACTTGGGAACAGGTGACTTTCATCGGGCGCGGTGCCTGCCGGGTTCAGCCGAAGCGGCCAGTCACATACTCCAGGGTGCGTGGGTCTTGCGGAACGGTGAAGACGGTTTGGGTGGGCCCATGCTCGGCCAACTCACCGAACAGGAAAAGGGCGGTGGTGTCCGCCACCCGCGCGGCCTGCTTCGTGTTGTTGGTCACCAGGATGATGGTGTAGCGGGCCTTCAGGACGGTCAGGGCTTCCTCGATGGCGGCGGTTGAGATCGGATCCAGTCCGGAACAGGGCTCGTCAAGCAGCACGACCTCAGGCTGCATGGCCAGGGTGCGCGCCAGGCAGAGGCGTTGCTGCTGGCCGCCGGAGAGCCGCAGGCCAGAGGTCTGGAGGCGGTCCTTCACCTCGTCCCAGAGCGCGGCATCCTTGAGGCTGCGCTCGACCACCTCGTCCAGGCGGGCGCGGTCGCG
>CAILKC010000859.1 GCA_903834675.1 uncultured Victivallales bacterium
CGCGGGCTGACCGTCACGTTCACCGTGATCGTGTCCGTGCCGCCGTAGGGGTCCGCCACCTGCACCACGAAGCTGTCCGCGCCGTTCCAGTTCGCCGTTGGCGCGTAGGTGAAGATTGTGGGTGAAGCGCCCGTGCCGCTCACGGTCGCGGTCCCGTTCGCCGGCCCGCTCAGCTTCGACCAGGTGAGCGTGTCGCTGTCGGCGTCGGTGGCGCCGAGGGTCGGCGCGCTCCAGGCCGTTGGCAAGCCGTCCTCATCCATCGTCTGCGGGACGCTTGTGCCCTGCGTAATCACCGGTGCCGCGTTGGCCCCTGTGCCCGTGACCGCAACGTCATCGATGCAGACGCCATAGCCGTAATTCGCGATGCCCTCGAAGGCGATGTAGTAGGAGCTGTTCGGGTTCGGCAAGGCGAGGGTACGCTGGGTCCACGACGCCACGTCGGCCGTGTAGGTCGCCAGGAGGGTCCACGAGCCGCCTGGGGACGTCTTGTAGTAGACCCTCAGTTCATCCTGATCCCCGGACCAGTTCACCATGCAATGCCAAAATGTCAGTTGCGTATTGGTGGTGTTTGAGCCAAAATTGAGCATCGGCGTGATCAGTCGTGTCGTGGGGAAGCTGTAATCGCCAACATACAGACAGGCGTTGTAACTACCTCCATGGGCGCTTGCAGGCTGGCTGTTGAAGCCCCCGTTTTGGAAGGTCCAGAGAGTACCGCCGGTGACCGACTCCTGCGACCAGCCTGTGGGGATGGCGCCGGCGTGCTCGAAACCCTCCGAGAGGGGAACGGCGAAGACCGTGTTCCCCGAGCAGGTCACGCCGGTCGAGTAAGCGGGGCCTGTAAGGACGGACCAGGCTTTGTAGAAGTACAGGGTTCCCGCAGTCAGGCCGCTGTGGGGGACACTTGTGCTGCTGCCGTTGTAGAGGACGGTGCCGCCGCCGGGTAGCGAATTACCCGCCGAGTAGGTGGTCGCCGCCGCCGGAGTTCCGAAGGAGGCAGTGGTATTCCAGGCCACCATGACATTGTTGTTGGCCGGGTTCCGAGTCCAGGAGAGGTCGATCTGGGACGTGCTGGCGCTGACCGCCGCGAAAGCGGTCGGATTGCTGGTGTCTGGAGGGCTGAGGATGAAGGTCATGGTGTCGGCGCTGGCGCTGAAGTCGTGGGCATTGAGGGCTGAGAGGGTGCCGTCCCACCAGTGGGCGGCCGGTGAGGTGCTATCGGTCAACTGGTTGGTGTAGGCGGTCGCGGCATTTCCGAGGTAGTAGAGGTCTTGGGAGTCCCCATAGCCGGTATTGTTCTGGAAGTGCCACAAGTTGTCGGCCTGGACCAGGGTACACTCGTAGTTCAGATGGCTGCTATTGGGGACCATGCTCTGGTTGTCTCTGTCGCCCAGTTCGTCGATATGCCAAGCGGCAATGCCGGCGGCCGGGAGGTCGGCGTCGCGGCCCGCATTCTGCCGGTTCTCGAAGAGGTAGTACTCCGTCGTCACACCGGGCTTCTGATAGCGATAGAAGTGGTTGAAGTTCGCCCCCGCCGATGCGGTCAGCGACGCCGTGAGGGCGGAGGCGCTGGTCAGTTCGGTGACCGTGGCCCATCCTGCCGCTCGTTTGAGGTAGGCGCAGGGCTGTACCGGGTTGTAGTCGTAACCGCCATAGCCCATCAGGCAGAACACCCCCGCGCCACCCGCTGAGTCTCTGGGAACCGTGTAGTCATAGAGGTCGGGGAAGCCGCAGAGCATGTGGCCGTTTTCATGGCAGAAGGTGCCCAAGGCAAGGGAACTGCCGATGTCGGTGATCTGATAGCGGTACACGTTCTTGCCGCCCGCGGACAACTCCTGCGCCCCGACGCTATAGAGAGACCAGGAGTGCGGCCACAGGCCGTAGTTCCAAGCGCCGCCGTTTGTGCCTGCATAGAACACATTGCAGGCCAATATGTTGTTGCTTCCGTCAACGGTCAGTGTGCTGAAGGTTGGCAGGATCTCGCTGGCGTAGTTCGGCAACGCTTTCATGATGGCGATGGCGTCCCGGATCAGCAGGTTGCCCTGCACCCCACAGTTCTTCGAGGTGTCATTGTAGTAGCTCTTCGCATGCAGAGAGTTAGGTATCCGGATGTAGATCGTCACCACATTGGTGTAGGTCAGCAGGTTGTTGGAGACGTCCTGGAAGTACTTCTTGACCGAGCCGTTGTTGCCGTAGCCCGTGTAGGCATCGCCATTGCAGTAGTCCACGATATCGGCTCGTGGGACCGTGGCGGGGTCATCGTCGAAGTCAATGAGCAGGCAAAGGCCGACTCTTGAGCCTGTGGTGGTCGATGAGGGGGGCGCCAAGGCGGGGCCAGTGTCGGTCGCGAGTTTGGATGTAGTCCGCCGGAGCGCCTTCAACTCGGCCCACCGACGGGAGACCTCCAGCCCCTGGTCCCAGAGCGCGTACTTCTCGGCTGCCAGGGCCGTCGCGGCGGTTGGGTTGAGGCGTAGGTGCGTGGTTAGGCCCAAGCTCAGCGGATCTCCTGCTCCCACCTGCAACGGGGTGGCCACCAGGGTGTTACCGTCGGCTGACAAGGAGGCATAGGCATAGGCCTTTGCGGCGGGATCGAAGATGACCGTGTACCCGTCCTGGGTCTCGAAGACGGCGGAGAACTCGTCGCCCTCACCCCAGAGCTTGATCCGTGTCCCATCGGGCTGGGTGAAGTCGACGAAGCGCGCAAAGGGGGCGCCGCAGAGCTGGGAGGCAAGCATCAGGGCCAACAGCCCGAGAAGCGCTCCCAAGCCCTGGCGTGGCCTCTCCGACGCCCGCCCGCCGCGCCCGCGGGGGAGGCCGGGCAAGACGAAAACCCACGGCTGGCGGGCTGTCATATCCGTATTCCTGTTCTCTGCGTCTCAACCATGGAGGAGGCTGATGTAGAACTGGTAGGGAATTGTTTGATTCCGGATCACGAGGTGGAACATAGTCACGCTGTGATAGAAGCGCAATGGATGGGGGAATTGCGGGGCGCAAGTCAGCTCGGTAGGGGTTTGCTGGTATGAGAACCGCAGAGGGTCGATGGCCTGCCCGCCGTGGTGGGTCGAGAGACCAGGGGGGGACGCAGTGTCCGAGTCCCCCCCGTCGATTCGATCCCGATTTCGATGTCCATCTCGATCCGCCATCCCGCCGCTACGGTTTCGCGGCGGCACCCCCAGCCGCGGAAGTCGCGGGTTCGCCTCTACCTCTTCAGCCCCGAAGGGGCGCCATCCCTCATCTGCCTCTTCAGC
>CAILKC010000860.1 GCA_903834675.1 uncultured Victivallales bacterium
AACGGTCCGCGCGACGGCCAGCGGCGTCCCAACCCGGAGCGGCAGCGCCGGCAGCCGCCGCACGGTGGCGCCATCCAGCCACTCGCCATGCACGAACCCGTCGCCCGGACCCGTGGCCTGCAACGCCAGGCCCGGTCCTTGCACTTCGGGCCTGCCCGCCGGGCTGGGGCTGTCCGCCGCGCCCGCCAGCCAGGCCCGCCAGCGGAAGCCCTCGAGGGACTCGACGTGGCACTCGACGGCCACCTCCGCGCCGCCAGCCGAGGCGAAACTCAGGTTGTCCAAACGGTAGACCGCGCCGGCCGCATTGCCGCCCAACCCCGCGTTCAGATAGCCCTCGTGCAACATGCCGATCATGAGGAACTGCACCCGAAACGACGGCCGCCACGGAAAGCGGCGGCGCGCCCATTCGCCCAAGTCCCAGCGCAGGTGGTGCCACTGACCATCGGCGGGGATGCCCTCGCCGTCGCCCAGCCGCACCAGGTTGGGACCCTCGTCACGGGGGCCGGTCAGAGGCACGAAACAGCGCTCTGCCGGGCGGTCTTCGAAGGCGAGGTAGAGGTTCACCAGGGTGCCCGGCTCAGCGGCAACGTCCATCTCCAGCACGCTCTCCCGGCCCAGGTCCACGCCGCAGATCGGCAGGCGGACGCCGACGTCGCCGCCGCCATACAGGTTCTCGAGGCGCAAGGCCGTGCCCCCGGTGCCGCGGGGTTCGAGTGCCATCTCCACGCTCTGATCGCCATTCCAGGGGGTGAAGTCCGGCAGGGAACCCTCCATGTCGAAACGGCGCTGGGGATGCGTCGGACTGCACAGGCGCGGCGTCGCGGCCGCGGGAGCCGGCACGGCCCCAGCCCTGCCCGCCGCCAGCGGCTGACCCCTCTCGAGGACCCGCTCGCACTGGCGATAGCTGACCTTCGCCCGCGCGATGACAATGCTATTGTGCTGTGTCCACAGGGCCAGGCGCTGCGCCACGAGCGGGTCCGCATCGGTGACCGAGAAGACGGGCAGGTTATCGAACCAGACGTCGTAGCGCGGGCCCGTCTTCCGCACCTTGATGAAGTACCAGGCGCCATGGACCGGGCGCCCGCCCGGATCCCAGTCGACCTCGACGGCGCGCGCCTTGGGCGAGCGCAGCCGCCCGCGCGGCACCAGCTCCTTGTCGGTCTGCGCCAGCACCTCGCCCAGACGCCGGAACTGCGTCACGGTCTCGGTCCACATCGGGTCCCAGGCCGTAACCAGCACGGTGTAGCCACTGAACAGCTCGCCGGCGCGGGTGGCCAGGGCCAGGTTGAGGTCACCGACCCGGGGATAGTACATGCGGTCGGCGCCCTCCATCATCTCTTCCTGGCGCATGCGCATGCCGGCATAGTACTCGATGGTGTAGTCGCCGGTAAAAGCGAACTTGCTCCACAGTGCGGCGACGCCCTTGCTGCTACCGTTCATATTCGACCAGCGTGGGTCGCAGGCAAAGCGGTTGGTCACCTCCCAGTTCCCCACCGGGGTCCAGTCAACCGCGGCCTTCTCAAACAGCTCGTCCTTGAGGTTGCCACGCAGCGCGGCGATGTGGATGAAATCCAGCGGCGCCGGCACCTGCAAGCCCAGCGCCCGGCCGTCCAGCGGTTCGGGGTCGTGGACGCAGAAAAGCTCGGCGCCATCGATGCTGGCCCAGATCATCTGGCCGTCCCGGTTCAGTTCGAGGGTGCCGTAGGTCTCGGTGTCCGGCGTGCGCGGCCGGGCTCCGATCTTCTCATCGACGAGCTGTTGACCGGGCAACACCTTGCGTTCGCCGGGGGTGAAGGTGGCTCGGGCCAGGGTCTGACGCTCGCGCGACAGCGTGACCGTGCCTTGGTGGTGCTCGAGGTCAAGGCGGGTCTCCAGGCTGTACCCCTTGGCCGGGATGACCTCGTCGAGACCGAAGAAGAAGGCCAGGCGATCCTGCACCGGAGCAGTCACCCGGAAGGGCCCGTAGAAATCACCGTTGTGGACAAAGCGCTGCGGAAAGCTCGCGCGGTCTTCCCCAGGCGACTGACGCAGCCAGACAAAGCGGGTCGAGGCCCAGCCCTGCATGAAGGGATCGTCGGCGAAGCGCTCGATGATGACCGGCTGCTCCCAGTCCTCGCGTGGGTCGGCGAACAGCGCGGTGGCCGTGAAGGTGACCGGGGCGCGCCCCGCTACCAGCAGGCCGATCGGGCCGCTGAGATCGACCTGCGGCCGCAGACGCAACCGAGTCACCCCGTCCGTGCGGACCTTGAGAACCTCGGCCCGGGCGTCGATACACAAGCGGATGGGACCCTTGGCCGGCAGCGGGCAGGGAACCCGAGCCAGTTCTTTGACCGCCCCCTTCGAAACCTTGGACACCGTGATCCGCCCGACCTCGCCGTCCCGTTTCACCAGCACGCGGAGGTGCTGCTCCGTCCCCACCACCCCAAACGCCACGCCGAAACTGGCCTCCGGCCCGGCCACGACGCTGCTCTCGACGCACTGGGCCGGCCACTCCCGCCAGCCCAAAGCGCAGAGGGCCAGGGCGCCCTCGCCGCGCTTGGCCTCACCGTTGCCGGTGAACTCGCATCCCTGGTCGCCCGCGGACACCTTCCAGACACCGGCAAGCGGCCGCACCGCGTCACCGCTGAAGCGGGCCGGATCGTCCAGCGCCAGGGCCGACACCGAGCGCACCATCACATCATCGAAGTAGGTCTCGTGCCTGCCACGGGCGTACAACCCGATCCGGCCGCCAGTGCAAGTCGCAGCGCGATGCTCGAGCACCGGCACCTCGTCCAGCAGAACCGTGATGCGGTCGCCAAACAAACGCACCCCGAGCCGATACCAGGCCTCGGCCCGGCCGCTCACCGTCGTCGCGGCCACCACCTGTTCCTGGCCGCCACGCCGCTGCACCAGTTCCAGGGAGGCCGAGCGCACCCCCAGAGAGTGCAGTCCCCAGCGCACCAGCCAACAGTCGGACGCATCCCGAGCCGAGAACACCAGCCCGAAGTCGCTCTGGAAGGAACGCACGGAAACCGCGGCCTCGTAGTCGGTCCAGAAGGCATTGCCGGTCAGGATGAAGGCGCCGTCGGGGCCCGTGCCCGACAGGCAGAACGGATTCGGACTCCGGCCGGCGTCGGGTTCCCGGCCGTCCCGGATGCGGGCATCCGGATTGGCCTGGATACGTTCCATGACCGAATACAGTCGCCAGTGCCCTGAGGCGGGCTGCCACAGTCCCAGGTCCGTGGCCTCCTCCTCCGTACGCATGAAATCATCGCCGAAAACAATGGGCTCGACCCGCTGGCAGGCGTAGTTTGTCACCTCCGCCAGGCCGACCCCCGTGCCTGCCGCTACCTGGCCACGACCGATCCCGGCACAGATCACGCGTCCGATGCGCCGATTCGCCGCGATCACCTCCACTAGGCTCAGTCGGGTACGGATCTCCAGCGTCCCGCCGCGCGCCAGTTCCGCCGGGAGCGGCTCCGGGCCGCGCTGCAGTACGGCCGCGGTGCCCGCCGTCAACCGTTCGAGCACAAAGCCGCTGGCGTCCCAGCGGAAACGGGCGTAGTCCGCCGGGCCGGAAAGGGCAAAGACGAGCTCAACCGCCGCGGCGGCAGCCGTTCCCGGCGGCGGCGCGAGGGCCACGCTGAGGTTGTAGTTGTCGTAGCGCGCCTGGCCAACCGCCCGGTAGCTACCCGAAGGCAGGGCCACGTCCACCGCGGCGGCGCCGGTGAGGAAAGCGAACCACAGCGTCAACAGGGGACGCAGGGCAAGGAATCTGCAAAGCGCTGATCGCATAGGTTAGTCATCCGCGGGAATCTGTCCGCACGGTTAGACACGAGAACCGTGGCGGGCGGTGGACCGTGAGCCGTTGACCACGGGTAAAGTAGCCCCGGCCGTGCGACTTGCGAGCGCGGGAGCAAGCCCATATTCAGCGCGGGAAGTAGCGGTAGACGAGGGGTTTCTGGCCGGTGGAGAAGAAGTAGATGGCCCCCGCAATCATGAACACCAGAGCCGCCAGAATCTCCCCCGAGATGATGCCAATCATCAGCGGCCGCAGCCGCAGCGCGGCCCGGTTGCCCCCGAAGCGCACCGCAAATACCTTGATCAGCCAGCCAAAGAAAAAGGACCAGCAGGTCGTCGCCATCGGGTAGGTGGCCCACAACATGAACATCACCGGGTGAATCGGCCACCACGGCAGCCGCAGACGCAGGGCGCTGCAGACCAGCACGAGCCCAAAGCCAGCCCCGAAGGCCCAGAGGAAATTCTCGGTTGGCGCGATGCGGCCCAGGCGCTGCGTCCAGGGCAACGCCTCGGCGTCCGCCAGGCTCCCCATCCCTTGCAGCCGCATGATCTCGGGTTCGGCGGCGCGGAAGGGCATGGTCGGGATGCGCTGGTGCGACCAGTTGTAGTCGGTCGGCGCGCCCATGTCGTAGGTGCAGACCAGGACCACCGCGATGGCCACGATCACGCCGACGGCAAAGACAGCGTACGATAGACGTGCCGTTTGCAGGGGCTTGATGGCGACCCTCTCGCAGATCTTCAGGCCGTTGATCAAGTAGGGCATCAGCGATTGGCTCTGGTCGACCGCCAGCACCATGCACACAAACCCGGCGGTGATGATGGCGCTGGGCGGCATGGTGAAACCGCCGAAGGCCGCCATCATAACCCCAAAGGGAATCCAGCGCGGCTGAATGAAGAACAGGCCGGTCTCGGCGCTGATTCGAGAGAGCACCACCAGCGATAACAGCGTCAGCAACACCAGGATCACCGCCAGCGGCCATTCCAGGCCCAGCCGGGCGACGAGCACCATCAACAGCAACGTCGAGACGAGCAGCAGACGCATGGCCCAGCGGTTGGAGGTCGCTGCCTCGCTCCGGCGCAAGCCGAAGGCGCCCAGAAGCACCTCCTTGTAGTACTGCCGACCGGTGTACATCAGGATCAGCGCAAACGCCAGGTAGGCGCCTGCCCGCTCCCAGCCCTGCCAGCCCCCAATCCAGTCGGTGGACAGGTTCACCCCCACCGTTACCATCGGCAACGCAAACAGCACCCAGGCCAATTGCGAGACGCCCAAGGTGAAGGAAATCTCGCTGCTCAGGAAGAAGGCGAACGCTACCACCAGCGGAAAAAGGTCCAGGCGCAGCAGCTCGCCGCCATATTGCACTTTCAGCAACCAGGGCATCACCACCGCAAACGGCGTCAGCAGCCAGGTCAGCTTCACTGGCACCAGGAAATCGGGAAACCAGACGCATAGACCATTGTTGACGCGGATGGCCAGGACGATCAGGAAACCGATCCAGAACAACCGGTTGCGCAGCGCCGCCGGATAGGCGCTGCCGGGAGCGCGCTCCAACAAGGAGGTGGTGAAGGTGGCGATGGGGTAGCTCAGGAACTCGTGGCGCGACCATTGCTGGTGTACGATCAGTGCCAGGCAGGTGGAAGCGACTCCCAGCAGCAGGACCATCGGCACCCAGGTGCGCAGAGGCGCCCACCAGGCGGACCACGGCACCCGATTCCATTTCTCCTGCAGACGCACCCACAGCGGCGGCGGCACCCGACCCCGCGCTTCGGCGCCCATGATATAGCCCGAGACGACGCGGTCGTAGGTATCCTCGTTCACCGTTACCAAGGCCTGTCCCGGCACATAATCCAGCATGTGCCGCTCTTTCCATCCCGGCGTCACTCGGCTCCAGTGGTGCGGCATGACCAGCACCTGGGTGAACTGCTCCATCAGCCCGCGCCCCGGGATGCTGCAGGCCACCATGCTCAGCGTCACGATGATCGCCAGTTCCGCCGGCGCCAGCGGCAGCTGACCCCGCCACCGCCCCAACAAGGGATTCAGCGCCGCCACCACCAGAAACAACGTGCCCAGCACGATGACCGGCAGCAGATGACCGCTGTTGAAACTCTCCAAATCCAGCAGCCGGTCGTTGACGTACCCCGCCCCCGCAATGAACAGCGAGCTCAACACGCCAATGCAAATAGCACGCCACGTCATGCCCGAAATACCCCTCGCCTCAGGCTGATGCAGACGACTCCAACCGTCCCGACGGACGCCTCGGCAACCGCGGCGCCAGGACCAGGCCGCGTAACCTAGCGTCGGCGGGCAGCGCTGGCTACCCCTGCCCAGCGCTGCCCCTCAGTACTGCCTGTGCTCGCGGTACACGTCCACCGCAAACCTGAAACTGTCATAGGTGACGTTGGTCGAAATCGAGTGGTCGGAGGCGTAGACAAAGCGCGCGCCACGGGCCTTCATCCCCTCCACCAGCTCCGTCACCCCGCGGCGAATGACCTCCCGGTCGCCGGTCTCCAGGAGGCGCTCGTCGAGACCGCCGATGAGGCACAGCCGGTCGCCGTAGTGCTCCGCGATCCACAGCGGCCGGTTACCCGCCTTGACCTCCATCGGATTCAGACCGTCAAACCCCGCCTTGACGACCAGGTCCAGAATCGACTCGGTGAAGCCGCAGGTGTGCAGCACCACCGGTAGATCATAGCCGTGGAAGAGTTCGACCATCTCCGCGTAGAAGGGGAAGATGAGGTCGCGGTACAGCGTCGGGGCGCAGAAGGTCCGATCGCGGTAGCCGAGGTCCTCGTAGAGCCAGATGCCATCCGGCTTCCCGGCTTGCTCGATCAGGCGCCGGAAGCACTCCTTGAACAGGTCCGTGTAGACCCGGCAGTAGTCGCGGATCCAGTCCGGCTCGGTCAGCATGCTCTCATACAGGCAGAGGTCCCCGAGGCTGGCCCGCATACATTCCCAGATGAACATGTGCCCATAGTGCGTCCAGCGGCCGTTACGGCGCTGCAGTTCGAGCGCTTTGCGGGTGTTCTCCAGGACCTGGTCGGTCACGCGTGTGGCAGCCGTCCCGACCAGGTGCGGCCGATAGTCGCGCTCCCACACGGTGCGGCTGCTCAGGCGGAAATCGATATGCTCAGGCGTGCCGGATTTGTTCTTCCAGTACTTCAGCGCGGCCCCCGCGCCGTTGCGCCGCACAGCCCACTCCGCGGTTTCCTCGACCAGTTCGCTGACGCCCATCAACGGCTGCCAGTCGAACCAGCCGCCGCAGCCGGCCAAGTCGAAGCCAAAGTGCTCGACCGGGGCCACCGGGTTTCCTTTCTCGTCCGCTGGATAGCCTTGTTTGACCCAGTTGCGCAACGTGTCGCTCCAAGGACTATCCATGAAGCCCACGCGCTCGGCGGGTCGACCGCGCATCAGCGCATCAATGACGTCCCGGGGCGATTGCATCGGCGGATCTCCTGCGTTTCACCAGTCCAACCCGGCAGACCACAGCCCTTACCTTAGCCCGGCTTGTCGCGCCGGGCCATGCCGTCCGTGGGCTGGACAGAGCTGCTTTAAGAAAGCGTCCTCAGCTCCGGGACTGAGCCCGCTGCCGGCGGGTCCGTCGCGTCCCGGCCGGATCGGAATAGGAACCGCGTCGGCACGTCTCATTCTGGTATGTCCGGCGCCAGCCGGGGATCCTGCTGAACCCTTGTATGAGACTTGCCGCAACCACGTATGACCCAAGGCGCTTCCCCTTCCGCCCCTCGTCCGCCGCGGCGGATGAAGGGCGTTGGAGGGCGCCGCT
>CAILKC010000861.1 GCA_903834675.1 uncultured Victivallales bacterium
CGGAACTGCGACGTCCCACTCCAGCCAATCGCCGGCGTTGTGGGCTGCCCCAACCGCCTCGCCGAAGCAGTCCGGACGGACGTAGAGAAAGCCCTTGCGGTAGGGGTCGGCCGGGTCGTAGTTGGGGTAGCGCGCCCGGACGTGGCGCTCTCCCGCCACGAACAGCGAGCGGAAACCGTCCGGCCCGCCCAGGTCTGCTGGCAGGTCGGCACGGAGCACCTGCCCCTGCCAGGGCGTGAACCCGCTAATCGGCACGCCGCCGCTCAGAATAGGGGTCTCGCCCGGATAGGCCACATACGCCACCGGGCAGAGTTCGGTGCCGGAATCCTGCGGTTCGAAGACGATGGGCTCGGTTGGTCGATACAGGCCGCCCCGAACCCGGACCTCGACCGGCCGCTCGGTCGCGCCCCCGGCCCGCAGTCGGCGGATCGCGTCCCGTGCCCCCACGAGGGTTGCCAGCGGACCATCGGTCAAGTCGGGCTTCGGCTCAGCCAAAGCGCCCGACCAGCCGTCGTTGCCGACCGGAGAGACGTACAGCAGTAGCGGCTCGGCGGCCACCAATCCCGCCGCCGTCCACAGAGCCGCGGCACCCGTAAGCACGAGACAACCACGTCCGAAACTGCACATGGCAAAACTCCCTATGCCGCTGTTGGTCACGTCCTCCACTCTAGTCTGCCCCAGGACAGCCAGCCAATCGCTGAAGGCCATACTCCTTCCTGGAACCCGATGGCCGCTGGACCGGTCACAAGGGCGGCGTGGCAGGGGTGTCGCGGCAAGCGGCTACCCTGCCAGCAGCCGTGTCGGAAATGACGTGTGGAAAGGACAAGACGATGGGTAAATTGCAGATCGAATTGTGTCCCGAGACGGGTATTTGCTCGCTGGTTCGTGAGGACGGCAGCAAGACGGACCTGATGCCCGACGAGGTCAAGCAGATTGCGGCCGCGGCAAAGGACCCCAGCGCCATCAAGGCGGTCATTGCGGCGGTGGACGACGGCTTTGCCGGGAAACTGAGCGCCGCCGAGATCGGTCAAATCAGCACCACGCTGGGTAAGTGTTCCTGCGGCTGCCGCTGTGGCTGATCCGGTCTCCGCCTGCCGAGCTTGGCAGGTCACCGCTGACCCGTGCCGACGCAGGCGCACAGCTTACGGGTCGTGTCCGTAGTCGGCCAGGGGTTGTCGGGCCGTTTCAGCCACGGGCGGCGGGGTAGTTGCCATTGCCATCGGGTTTGGGTCGGCGGCCGGCGACGACGTCGTCGTAGAACGGGTTGGGCTCAGGCATGCGGGCGCCGACCTGGCGGCGCCAGTCGGCGAGGCGCTGGGCGAGGTCCGCCGTCAATTCGGGCTGTTCGTCGGCGCGGTCGAAGCTCTCCGCCACGTCGTTAGCCAGGTCGAAAAGCTGTCGCTGCCCGGTCTCGTAGTGCTCGATCAGCTTCCATTGGCCGCGGCGGATGGCGCCGGTGGGCCCGCCGCCTTGGTTGGAGTAGTGCGGATAGTGCCAGCACATCGCGGGACGATCTGGGGCGGCGCCACCGCTGAGCGCGGCGAGCATGGACACGCCATCCGCGTGCCGGTCGGGCTCCAGCGGCAGCCCGGCGGCTTGCAGCAAGGTCGGGTAGAGATCGCACTGCCACATGGGGATATCCACCACCCGCCCCCCCGGCAGGCCCGTCGGCCAGCGCAGCAGCAAGGGGATGCGCAAGCCGCCATCCTCCGACCAGCCCTTGCCCTCGCGGTAAGGCAGCGTGCAGGTCACCGAGCCCTCCACGCCGACGCTCAGTCCACCGTTGTCGGAAAGGAAAACCACCAGCGTGTTGTCGGCCTGCCCGCATTCCTCCAAGGCGGCCAGCAGACGGCCGACGTTGGCATCGAGGTTGTGGATCATGGCGGCGTAGCCCGGGTGCGACTGCAACAGGCGACGTTGAACGCGCTGGCCCCGCAGGTGCAGAGCCGGATGCAGTTCGCCGGCCACCAGCGCCGGCACCTGGTCCAACCCCAGCCGTCGGCTCTTTTCCTCGTAGCGTTCGACGAGGTCCGCCGGTGAGACGATGGGCGTATGCACCGCATAGTGCGACAGGTGCAGGAAGAAGGGCCGCCCAGCCGGTTTGTCGCGGATGAGCCGGATCGCCTCGCTGGTCAGGCGGTCGGTCATGTACTCGCCGGGCTCGGAGCGCTCGAGTCCAGGTAGGGTGGAACCGTCCCGACCCACCCAAGGAGCGTAATAGACGCCGGGGACCTGATACAGGCCGCCGTGGTGGTCGCCGCCGATATTGACCTCGAACCCGTGGTCCGTGGGCAGCGAGCCGGTCCCGCCAAGATGCCACTTACCGACGTGCCAGGTGTGGTAACCGCCCTCACGCAGGGCCGTGGCCAGGGTGCGCTCACTCAGCGGCAGGGCATGGTGATAGGCGGGGCCTTGTAGCCGCCCGCAGCCATTGCCGGGGATGTAGTTGGTGATTCCGACCCGCGCCGGGGCTCGACCGGTCATGATGGCCGCTCTTGCCGGCGAGCAGAGCGAACTGGCGGCGTAGGCTTGGGTCAGCTGGATCCCAGCGGCCGCGAAGCGGTCGAGGTTCGGCGTCTCGTAGAAGGTCGACCCGGTACAGCCGAGGTCGCTCACTCCCAGGTCGTCGACCAAGATAATGATAAGGTTGGGTTGGGGCATGGCGCGAACATAGGCAGGCGGGACCGCACTGTCAACCGACGGCGCCGCCGCCGCAGGCTTGCATGTGAGCGGCGACCGGGTATGCTGGACTGACCCGTGAGGCGATGAGACAGATGACCCGTATCTCAGTCTGGATCCCCGGAGGAGTAGAGCGACCATGACCTCTCAGCCTTTATCGTTTGCCGTACTGACGCTGGCGGCAGTGTGTTCAGCGGCGCCCGCGCCTGCCCTGTACGTCTCGCCCAGGGGCAACGATGCCTGGTCCGGCCAACGGGCGTCCCCGAACTGGCGCAAGACCAACGGGCCGTTCGCGACCCTGGAACGAGCCCGGGATGAAATCCGGCGGCGGAAGACCGCGGGTGCCCTGCCACCCGGTGGGATCACCGTCGAGCTGCGTGCTGGCATCTACGAGCTGAGCAAGCCTTTCGAGCTGTCGGCGGAGGACAGCGGCACGGCCGCGGCGCCGGTCGTCTACCGGGCGCGCCGAGGCGAGGAGGTACGCCTGGTGGGCGGCAGAGTTCTCAACGGCTTCGCGCCGGTGACCGACGCCGCCGTGCTGCAACGGCTGGCGCCGGAGGCGCGCGGCAACGTGCTGCAGACCGACCTCAGGGCCCAGGGCATCACCGCGTTCGGCGAGATGAAGAGTGCCAGCACCTGGGGCAGTTCGTCGCCAGGCATGGAGCTGTTCTTTGCCGACGCACCCATGACCGTGGCGCGCTGGCCCAACGACGGCTTTGCTCGCCTCATCAACCACGCCGGTCCCACCCCCGTCGATGTCCGCGGCACCAAGGGCTGTGTCGAGGGCATCTTCACCTACGAGGGCGACCGCCCGGCGCGCTGGGTGGGTGAGCCCGACCTCATGGCCAATGGATTCTGGATGTGGGACTGGGCCGACCAGCGCTACCGGGTCAAGTCCATCGACCTGGC
>CAILKC010000862.1 GCA_903834675.1 uncultured Victivallales bacterium
GGACTGGGACCCGCGTCGGCACGTCACATTCCGGTAGGTCCGGCACCAGCCGGGGGCTTGGCTGACCCTGCCCCCTGTTTTCCTCTCCGCCAGTCACCCAGTCCGTCTCCTCCATGCGCCGGTTCCCCGTCTCGCCGTCTCGCCGTTTCCTGAACCCCAGGACCTGAGGTGTCACCCCCTACGGAGCTGACTTGCGCCCGAGCCGGACGCAGGGCCGTTTCAAGAAACGACCGCCGTCGTACCGCCGGCAGTGAAAGCGGCGTCGACGGGCCGCGTCCGCGGCCCTCTGCCGCGCGCAGTCCATATCGCGCGTCGGCCATCTGGAGTGTGGCAAGGTCGTCGGCGGCGACCGCGACACCGCTTTGGCTTGGCGCCTGTGCCAGGCCTGACGGCGGGGGTTCTCGCGCAACCCGTACGGCAGACAGACCACGGGGTATTGCGACGCCCAGCCCGGTTTTTTGAAACAGCCCTGCGTCGGACGCCGGAGACCGGGCGTTCAGTACCGGCACCCGCGCCTGCTCTCGCGTGCAATCCGGCGTGACCAAGCTAACGTTATCCGGGGACGCGCTGGGTTGCGCTCCCGGACTTGGGTGTGTGTAGGGCAGGAGGAGACGATCGTGTTGAAGGTTAAGCGAGAGTTGCTCGGGGCGCTGGTTGGGCTGGTGCTGGCGTGCAACGCCGCCGAGCCCGTGTTCCTGCCGGTGGGTGGCGGCGCCTGGAAAGACGCCAGCGAGGAGATTCCGGCGGCGGCCGGCCGGCCGGCGGAGGTGCGTTGGCACTTCGACGGCATGGCCGGCATCCAGAGCCGCCAGATTCCCCGCGACTGGCGGCCCTTCAGCGCGCTGGCCTTCACCCTCGAATCCGATCGCGCCACCAACAACCGCCTGGCGCTCATCATTGCCAGCGAGAATCCGGCGGTGGAGGGCTCGGACTATTACATGGTGTCCCTGCCTCTGGATTTTGTCGGGACGCGAGACATCCTGCTGCCCTTCGACGAGATTGGGCCAGTGCGCGAACCGCTGGGCTGGCAGCAGATCGGGTCGGTGCAGTTCCACAACAACTGGAGCCGCAATCCGACGGTCGAGGCGCAGACGCTGACCTTCCGCGGGCTGCGGTTGCTGGCGCTGCCACCGGGCGGGGTCAAAGGCCCGCGGCTGACGGACAGCGATCTCTTCGGCATGCTGGATTTTGAGCGTGCCGAGTTGAGCGCCGTCAAGCAGGCCTGGGCCACCGAGGACGCCGCCGGGGCCCGCCACGCCCTGGCCGAGCACCTGCGGCAGCGCGCCACACCGCGCTGGACTGTCGCCCCCCTCGAGCGCCCCACGGCAGGCTCACCCGTCCAAACGCAACGGCTCGGTGCGGCGCGCGGCGGACGCTACCAGGCCAGCGTGACGCTGGACGGCGCGGGCTGGCAGCGCGTCAGTCTGCCGCTGCGCGACTTCCAGGCGCAGGGCACGCCGGTCGGCTGGAACTGGGTCTCCGGCGTCAGCCTCACCTGGCGGACGCAGGGCGATGCCAGCTCGGGCCGGGAACTGCACCTGGACGACGTCGCCCTGGCCGGACCCACGGGCGAGCGCGGGCTGGGCGACTTCGAGAGCCCGGCCACGGGCTGGGAGGGGCTCTACCGCACCGAGACGCTGGCGCATGGCGGCGCCGCCTCGGGCCGCTGGTGGTTCCCAGAGTTGTTTCCCAGTGTCACCTGTCAGCTCTTCCCCGCCGACTGGACCCGCTTCGAGCGGCTCGAGTTCTGGGTCCACGCCACCCACCCCGCCGACCGTCTCGAGGTCGCGGTGACCTCGACCTACCCCGACACTCGCCGCGCCGATGAAATCCTGACTCACACCTTCACCATCGGCGGCTTCAAGAAGAACCCCTACGCCTTTGGCGACCGTTTCGACTGGTCCGCCAATGCCATGAAGGAGGGCGAGTCGAGCACCATCGAGTGGAATGCCCAGCTCAATCGGCACTTCCACTTTGCCGACCTCTACCAAGCCTATTGGGCGACCGGAGATGACAAGTACGCCCAGGAACTGGCCTGGGAGAT
Source organism: uncultured Victivallales bacterium (assembly GCA_903834675.1). The sequence goes on from CAILKC010000862.1 coordinate 2,045, forward strand.
GAACACCTGGATCGAGGATTGCCCGGTGCTGCTGACGGCCTCGGGCAACGGCCCTTATCACCATGCCTGGGAAACGCTGAACACCGGCATCCGCCTGCAGAACACCTGGCCTGAGACCCTGGCCCGCTGCATTCAGTCGCCCGCCTTCACCGACGACATTCTGGTGAACGTGGTGAAGTCGGTGGCCGAGCAGGTGCGGCATCTGTTGCGGCATCCCAGCAAAGGCAACTGGCTGACCGCGGAGTCGCTCGGCGTCTACACCATTGGCGTGCTTTTTCCCGAGTTCCGCGAGGCAGCGGCCTGGCGCCGCGAGGCGCTGCGTCGGCTCTATGTGCAGCTTGACGACGAGGTCTACCCCGACGGCATGGAATACGAGGTGGCCCTGGGCTACAACAACTGGGTGCTCGCCGAGTACGTCGCGGTCCTGCGTCTGGCCCGCCTCAATGGCTTGCTGGCCGAGGTGCCGGCCGACTACAGCGGTCGCATCGAGAAGATGTTCGAGTACCTGATGAAGGACTGTCGGCCGGACGGCGTCGCCTTTGGCCTCAACGATGCGAGCGATGCCAGCGTCAAGCGGCTGCTGGCGGACGGCTACGACCTCTTCCCGGCGCGGGCGGATTTTCTCTACCCCTTGACCCAGGGCCGGGCTGGCCGACCACCGGTTGCCGACAGCGTCGCGTTGCCCTACACTGGCCACTACATCATGCGTTCGGGTTGGGACCGCGACGCCCGCCTGCTGCATCTTGATGCCGGGTTGTTCGGCGCCGGGCATCAGCATGAAGACAAGCTGTCCGTCCTGGCCTACGCCTTCGGCAAACCGCTGCTGGTGGAGGGGGGCGTGGTGATGTACGACCGCTCCCGCTGGCGCGCCTATGTGCTGCTGAGCCGCAGCCATAACACGGTCCTGATCGACGGCATGGACCAGTTTATCCAGAACAGCCGGGAGCACTACGTCTGGCCGAAGCCCTGGGATACCCCCGTGCCCAAGGACTGTGACACGCGCTGGTTCAGCGCCGCGGGCACGGATTGGGGTGAGGGCTGGTTCCGCGGCGCCTACCGCGAGTACCGCGACTTCACCGCGGTCAAGACCCCGCCGAAGACCTTGGCAGGGGTTCAGCACCGCCGCGGGGTGCTCTTCGTCAAGCCGGACTACTGGGTGATGCACGACAGCTTCCTTGCCGCGGATACCTCCGAGCACACCGCCGAGGCACTTTTTCACCTGAATGCGGAGTCCGCGGAAACCACGCCGACGGGTACGGTGACAGCTTTGGCGGGAAAGGGTCCCGGGCTGATTCTGCAGACGCTGGGGTCGGCGGTAGCGCTACGGCTGGTCGAGGGGGAGCGGGAGCCGCCGGTGCAGGGCTGGTCGGCGCAGTATGGCAAGGCCGTTCCGGAGGTCCCGATGAAAGCGGTGCCCACCGCCATCTACGCCTTGACCTGGCGGGAGCGGGGCGAGTTGATCACCCTGGCGCTGCCCTATGCGGCGGGCCAGCGCCCGGACGTCGCCACGGTGCCGGTGACCGTCACTGCCGGCAAGGGCGTGGCCGCCGGCTTCAGGCTCGGCGAGGCGGCGCACCTCTACCTGCGCAACGAGGCCCCCGGGGAGCGTCTGGCGGCCAGCGACTGGAGTACCGATGCCGAGGTGGCCGCGGGGTGCGCGGGCCCAGGCAAGGCCTTGCGGTTGTGCCTGGTCAACGGCAAGGTGATCGAGGGCGGGGGCGTGGCGCTGCGCCTGGAGCAGACCGGTACGGCCTCAGCCACGGCCTATGCCGAGGACCTGGTCCTGGTCGGCGTCGACATCGCCACCACGATCTCGCTCCGCCTGCCCAACCTGCCCGCCACGGCGGTCGTGCGACTGTCCCAACTCGACCGGCAGGATGTGCCGCTGCACGAGGTGCCCTGCGTCCGCGACGGCACTGAGCTGCGCTGGCAGGCCGAGGCCAACGCCAGCTACGAGATCGCCTGGGGCGCCGGCGCCATGCGGCTCGTCCGCGGCCCTCAGGCTGCCAAAGAGGCCCCCCCGGCGCTGGACATCCCGGTGCGTCCGCTGCCGCCGCAGCCCGCCCTCCAGGGGACGAAAGTACTAGTGCAGGCCGAGGACTTCAGCGCTCAGGGCGGGGGTGAGGTCGAGGTCACCGCGGGCAAAGTGGACGCGGTGGGCAAGTCTTTCCTGCACTGGGACAACCGTGGGCATTGGCTCGATTACACTGTCGCGGTCCCGACGGCCGGGGTCTACCACCTGACCCTGCGCTATTGCACTCAGGCCGAGACCGTGGCCCGCGCGGTCCTGGTGGACGGGGCCCTGCCGAACACCGTCCTCGGTTTTGTGCCGTTCCCCTGGACCGGCGGCTGGAGCAGCAGCACCAGCGACTGGCGCACGCTGACTCTTCCCGGAGCGGACGGAAAGCCCTTTCCGCTGCCGCTCAGCCAGGGCCAGCACACCCTCCGACTGATCAACGCGGAGGGCAGCCTGAACCTCGACTGGCTCTGCCTGCACAGCCCCGATGTGGTGCCGTAGTGGTGTAAGCTCGAAAGCTTCCGAACTGGACGGACTGGACGAACTGGACGAGCGAGCGGGGCGGGGCGGGCTACTTTTGTGGGTAGTACACGCTGACGACCAGGTCGTTGACCACGGCGGCGGCGCTGTGGGCGCGGACCAGGCTCCACAGGGCCTCGCCGAGCTCGGTGCTGCTGGCCGCGCCGAAGGCCACGCCACTGCGGTAGCCTTCCCGGCTGGGGGGGTAGCAGCCCTTGCCCTCGAGCTTGAGTTCGCCATCGATGGAGAGCTGGACGTCCTCGCCGCGGATCAGCAGCCGGTAGAGGTGGAAGTCGCTGGTGGTGTCCAGCATCACCTTGTTGGCCGTATTATGGTAGAACTCGACCCGGTCGGGGTAGAAGCGCAGGCGCTGGCCGGTGGCGCCGTTGCCAAAGATCAGACTGCTGACCCCCGAGATGACCTTCAGCCGCGCCTCGATCACCGCTTCGCCTTTGCTGCCGATGCTCAGGGGGTTGCGGTAGTAGCAGTACTCACCATTGGCGATGCCACGGTCGGCGATCAGGACGGCGCCGTTCTGCACCTCCACCACCGCGTTCTTTCCGCCGGTCAAGTCACGGGTCCAGGCCTTGCCGGGCAAGGTACTGCCCTCAAACTGCACTCCCCAGGCCTCGGCCGCGGTCGTGCCGGTGGCCGCGGGCGCGGCCAGGGTCAGAGCGAAGCGGTTGCTGCCCCGGATGAGGGCGCTGGGCGGCAGCGGGAAGTCCAGCCAGTCATCCTGAGGAGTTGGCGCC
>CAILKC010000863.1 GCA_903834675.1 uncultured Victivallales bacterium
CTACATTTACGCCGACGTCGCATGGTCCGCCCCTTCAGGGCTCAAACCTCGGGGAGGACAGGGACCCAGGGCGTTGCCCTGGGCGCCCGAAACGCCCCTTTGGGGCTGAATACCTCGGCCCATCCTTATTGCACAGGTTGATCCTTATTGCACAGGTCGCTTTTCTTGACCTTGGACGGCGGGCGTCCGCTACCCGCCAGAGATTGCACCCCATGAGCCGAACTAACCTCTTGTCCAGGCGCCGGCTGGTCGCGGCGGTGGCGCTGTTGCTGGTTGGGCTTCTCGCCCTCGCGCTGGGCGAAGTCGCCGTCCGGCTCTATGTCCGCTCTACCCGCGGCTCGCTGGCGCTCCAGATGGACCCCGAACTCGGCTGGAAAACACGCCCAGGCTACGATTTCCGCGGAACCCGAGTGAAGGCCACCGGGCAGTCCTACCCGGTGCATCTCACCACCACCCCCGAGGGGTTCAGGCAATGCGACCCCCCAACGCCCGGACGCCCTCGCCTGTTCGTGCTCGGCGACTCGTTTACCCACGCGATGAATGCTTCGGACTCCAAGGCCTTCTTCGCGGTCCTGGGACGCGCTCTTGATTGTGACATCGCCGCCTACGGCTGCAGCGGCTACGGGACCTTGCAGGAGACCATGATCCTCGAGCGCTACCTGCCCCGTATTCAGCCCACGGCCGTGCTCCTCCAATTCTGCTCTAATGACTTCGCTAACAACCACTACCCCACCGAAATCCGCACCGTCAGCAACGTCTTCACTCGGCCCTACTGGGAAGACGGCGCGATACGCTACCGCATGCCGAAAGCCTGCCGCTGGCTGCGCGAGATCGGCAACCACGGCAGCTACCTCGTCTACTTCCTCTTCAGCCGCGTCGACCTCGTCGTGGCGCGCGTCCGTGGCCCTGGCTCCCCCAGCGACCGCGCTATCTTCAGCGAACCCGAGAGTCCCGCGGTGCGGGTCACAGCGGAACTCCTCGGTAAGTTGAAACAGCGCTGCGGAGATATTCCGCTGTTCGCGTTCTGCATCGCCGGAGACGCCGAAACCGCGGCCCTGATCGAGAGTTTCCTGACGGTTCAAGGATTGACGGTCATCCCCGGCATCACCGGCTTGCTCGCCGAACACGATGGGGCTGACCGGGCGCTGCGGGTTCGCAACGACGCGCACTTGAACGAAGACGGCGAAGCCGTGCTGGGGCAGGCCTTGGCCGCCTGGCTCGGCACTCATGCGAAACCCTGGCGTACCGACAGAGAGGCGAGGGGGCCGTGACCTGGATTCTCGGCATTTCGGCATTCTACCACGACTCGGCCGCGGCGCTGATCCGCGACGGAGAGATTGTGGCTGCCGCTCAGGAGGAGCGCTTCTCGCGCCTCAAGCATGATCATCACTTCCCGAGCCAGGCGATCCAGAGTTGCCTCGATATCGGTGGCTGCTCCCCCGCCGATCTTGCCTATATCGTCTTCTACGACAAGCCCTTGCTTAAGTTCGACCGCCTGCTCGAAACCTATCTGACCTACGCCCCGGCGGGAATCCGCTCCTTCCTCAAAGCCATGCCACTGTGGCTGAAACAGAAACTCCACCTCCACCGGGAAATCCGCCAGGGGCTCGCCGGCCCCACCCCGGCTAAAATCCTGTTCACCGAACACCATGAAGCCCATGCCGCGGCCGCCTTCTTCCCCTCGCCGTTCGACGAGGCCGCCCTGATCACCCTGGACGGGGTCGGAGAATGGGCCACCGCCAGCTACGGCCGCGGCCGACAGAACCAGATCGAGCTGCTGGCGGAAATGCGCTTTCCCCACAGCCTCGGATTGCTCTATTCGGCCTTCACCTACTACTGCGGCTTCAAGGTCAACTCCGGTGAGTACAAGCTCATGGGCCTGGCGCCCTATGGACAGCCCAGATACCAGGAGTTGATCTTTCGCCACCTGCTGGATCTCAAGGAGGATGGCTCGTTCCGCCTGGACCTGGACTACTTCAACTACTGCCAGGGCTTGACCATGACCAATCGCCGCTTCGACCGCCTCTTCGGCGCCCCCCCGCGGCGAGCCGAGGCCGCGCTCGAGCAACACCACATGGACATCGCCGCATCCATCCAGGCGGTGACCGAGGAGATTATCCTGCGCCTGGCCCGGCATGTGCGCCGCGAGACGGGCCTGCGCAACCTCTGCCTCTCCGGTGGCGTGGCGCTGAACTGCGTCGCCAATGGCCGACTCCTCCGCGCCGGCATCTTCGACCGACTCTGGATACAACCCGCGGCCGGCGATGCCGGCAGCGCCGTCGGCGCAGCGCTGTTCGCCTGGCACCAACTGCTCGAACAGCCCCGGCAAGCCGACAACACCCACGATACACAGCAGGCGTCGCTCCTCGGCCCAGCCTATACCAGCGATCACGTCTGCCGCGCCCTCGAAGCCCGCGGTGCCGTCTACGAACGCTACCCCCAGGAAGCGCCCCTGCTGCTGGAGACCGCCCGACTGATCGCGGCGGGATGCGTCGTCGGCTGGTTCCAGGGACGCATGGAGTTCGGGCCGCGGGCCTTGGGCTGCCGCAGTATCCTCGGAGATGCGCGGGACCCCCAGACCCAGGCAAGAATGAACCTGAAGATTAAGTTCCGCGAATCCTTCCGCCCCTTCGCCCCAGCGGTCTTGATGGATCACGTACACGAACTCTTCGAACTGCAGGAAGAGTCGCCCTACATGCTCCTGGTCGCGCCGGTTCGCGAGGCGCAACGGCGGCCGCTGACCGACGACGAGCGCCAGACCATGGCCACCGACCCGGATCTGCGCCACCGCGTCAACATCCCCCGTTCCGACGTGCCCGCGGTCACCCACGTCGACTACTCAGCTCGGGTTCAGACCGTCGACGCCGAACGCCACGGTCGCTTCTACCGCCTCCTGCAGGCGTTCCGCCAGCTGACCGGACAGCCCCTGCTGGTCAATACCAGTTTCAACATCCGCGGCGAACCCATCGTCTGCACCCCAGAGGATGCCTATCGCTGTTTCCTGCTGACGGATATGGATGCCCTCGTGATCGAAGACGTCCTGCTGCTGAAAGACAGGCAACCCCCGGCCAGCCTGGCCGAACGGGACGCCTACGCCGCTTCATTCGCGCCGGATTGAGGCGCGCTATCGCAGGAATGGGTCTGCTAGAACCAGCCCAGGTGGGAAATCAAGGCTCTATGGACGGCATCTATCAGCAGGTCAACTGGAACCCCGACAACAAGACCTTGCGGCAGTTCTCCTGGGCGGTTGCAGGCGCCCTCACCGTGCCGGGGATCATCCTCGGCTGGCGAGCCCACGGCGTCGGCGCTATCTCCGTCCTTCTCTGGACCACCGCCGCGCTACTGCTGACCGCGGCCTGTTTCGCCCCGCGGTCCTTGCTCTGGGTCTACCGGGTGTGGCAGGCCGTCACCGTCCCCATCGGCGCCGCCGTCCAGGTAGCCATGCTCTGCGTCTTCTACTACCTTGTCCTGACCCCCGTGGGCATCGTCCTGCGCTGCCTGGGGCGCGACCCCCTGCAGCGGCGCTGGGATGCGGCCGCCTCGAGCTACTGGATCGCCTGTACCGCCCGGCGCGACCCCCGTCGGTACTTCCATCCCTATTGACTCGGAATCGTGGTTGACGGCCCCCGTTGTCCGTAGCCCTGGTGTTTGAAACGGCGGAGACGGTTCCCCATGGCGGATCGCAATGACCAGCGCCAGCCCGCGTTCGACAAGATCCAGGAAGAGCCCGGCAGTCTGCTTCGGGAACTGGTGCAGTTCCTGCGACAGCACAAGAAGCTATGGATGCTGCCCCTTATCGTTCTACTGCTGCTGCTGGGTCTCCTGATCGTCCTCAGCGGCAGCGCGGCAGCCCCGTTCATCTATACCCTGTTCTAGCCGCACGCTCGTTTGCCTATCGCCAGCCACGCGCCGGCGTCATGCGCCCCCCGCCACCGCCCACATGAGGCTACAGCACACCATGACAGATCCAGCCCTCTCCTTCCGCAACCGCAGCGTCCTCATTACCGGCGGCCTCGGCTTCATCGGCTCGACCCTCGCCCACCGGCTGGTCGAGTCCGGCGCCCGGGTGACCCTGATCGATAGCCTTAACCCTGACTACGGCGGCAACCTGTTCAACCTCAAAGGAATCGAAGACAAAGTCCACGCCAATATCTCGGATGTGCGTGATCACCACAGTATGAAGGTCCTCATCCAGGGCCAAGATTTCCTCTTCAACCTGGCCGGGCAGACCAGCCACATGGACTCCATGCGCGATCCCGAGACCGACCTCGAGATCAACTGCAAGGCCCAGCTCTCTATCCTCGAGGCCTGCCGACAGTTCAACCCCACCATCCGTGTCGTCTTCGCCAGTACGCGCCAGATGTACGGCCGACCCGACTACTTGCCCGTGGATGAGAAGCACCTCCTGCGCCCCGTTGACGTCAATGGCATCAACAAGATGGCCGGTGAATGGTATCACATCCTCTACAATAACGTCTATGGCATCCGCGCCAGCGCCCTGCGCCTCACCAATACCATCGGACCACGCATGCGGGTGAAAGACGCCCGCCAAACCTTCCTCGGAATCTGGGTGCGGCTGCTCATCGAAGGCAAACCCTTCGAAGTCTGGGGCGGCGAACAGTTGCGCGATTTCAACGATGTCGACGACGCCGTCGATGCCTTCCTCATCGCCGCTACCCACGACGACGCCTGCGGTCAAGCCTTCAATCTCGGAGCTCACCCCCCCATCAGCCTCCTCGATACCGCCAAACTGCTGGTCGAGGCCGCCGGCACCGGCCAGTATGTCGTCCGCGAATTCCCCCCAGAACGCCGCAAAATCGACATCGGCGACTACTACTCCGACTACACCCTCATCCGCCAACGCCTCGGCTGGGAACCCAAAACCCCCCTCAAAGAGGCCCTCCGCCGTACCGTCGAGTTCTATCGCCAACACCTGAAGCACTATCTGTGATGGGGCGCCCCGGATCCTCACGGTCGCGGGGTTGACAGCCTAGCGCGAATGCGTTACGGTTCCATTGTGGTTCCAAATGGGGATGTTGCCATGCCTACCATCACACTCAAGAACGTGCCGCCTAACCTGCACCGCAAGCTGAAAGACCAGGCAACGCACAACTTCCGCAGCCTTAACAGCGAGATTCTGGCCTGTCTAACCCAGAGCCTGGAGTCAGGGAGCGGGGACGTGGAGCAGGTCATCGCCGACGCGAGGTCTGCGCGGACCGCGCTAGCCGCCCAAGGCGTCTGGGTGACGGACGCCGATATTCGTCGGGCTCGAGACGAAGGGCGCCCATGATCGTTGCTGACACTAACCTGATCGTCTACCTCCACCTTCCTGGGCCGTATGGCGACCTGGCGGAAAAGGTGCGCCGGACAGACCCCTGCTGGGTCTCTCCCGGCTTGTGGCGCAGCGAGTTCCGTAACGTGCTGGTGGGGTGCCTGCGCAACGGGCATCTGGAACTCGCTGCCGCTCTCACGGCCATCTCTCAGGCAGAGTCCCATGTCGACAGCGCCGCCTGCCAGGTCCCGTCACGCACGGTCCTGGAACTGGCGCTAACCTCAGGTTGTACCGCCTATGACTGCGAGTTCGTGGCCGTGGCACAAGCCCTGAACGTGCCCTTGGTTACCAGTGACCAGAAGATACTCAGGAGCTTCCCTGAGACCGCCTTGAGCATGGAGCACTTCCTCAGCCGAGCATCCGGCAACAACCCCTAAGGTCACCATGTCAGACACCCCCTTCATTCTCCCCTCCGACCTCAAGGCCAATTATGAGGCCTACAAGGACGAAATCCGCGCCGCCGCCCTGCGCGTCCTCGACAGCGGCTGGTACATCGGCGGCAAAGAGGTCGAGACCTTCGAACAGGCCTTCGCCCAGTTCGTCGGCACGCCGCACGCTCTCGGCTGTGCCTCCGGCACCGACGCCATCATCCTGGCCTTGCGCGCCTGCGGCATCGGCCGCGGCGATGTCGTCCTCACCGTCGCCCATACCGCCGTCGCTACCGTGGCCGCCATCGAACTGGCCGGCGCGACCCCCGCCCTCGTAGACGTCGACCCGGAACGCTTCACCCTCGACCCCGAACGCCTGCGTTCCGCCTGCCGCGCCCTCGCCGATGGCCGTGCCGGTCGCCTCAAAGCGGTGCTTCCCGTCCACCTCTACGGCCAGCCCGCCGACCTCCCCGCCATCCTCGCCGTGGCCGACGAATTCGGCCTGGCCGTGATCGAGGACTGTTCCCAGGCCCATGGCGCCCGCCTCAACGGCAGACAGGTGGGCGCCTGGGGACGGGCAGGCACCTTCAGCTTCTACCCCACCAAGAATCTCGGCGCCCTCGGCGATGGCGGCGCTGTCACCACCGCCGACCCCGGCATCGCAACCCAGTTGCGCTTGCTGCGGGAGTATGGCTGGAAAGAACGCTACGTCAGCCACCTCGCGGGCATGAACTCGCGCCTCGACCCACTCCAGGCCGCTATGCTTGCCGTCAAGCTCCCCCACCTCGACGCCGAGAACCATCGCCGTCAGGCCATCGCCGCCCGCTATACCGCCGCCTTCCGGGGCTCGGCACTGGTGCTGCCGCGTATCTTCCCCGGCGCCGAACCCGTCTACCATCAGTACGTCGTGCAACACCCCCGCCGCGAGGCCCTGCGACTCTTCCTCAAAGAGCGCGGCATCGGCAGCCTCATCCACTACCCCGTTCCCGTTCACCGGCAGCCCGCCTACCAGGACCGACTGCCACTGCCCGCCGGCCCTCTGTGCGTCACGGAAGCCGCCTGTGAACGCATCCTCAGCCTCCCCATCCACGGCCAGTTGACCAACGAGCAGTGCGACCGCGTCATCCGGGCGGTCACAGAATGGATGGCCCTGCAATCATGACCGCCGACCGCTCCATGCCTGCCGGCCTCACCATCGTTGCCCCGGTCTACAACGAAGCCGCGGCCCTGCCCGCCTTCCTCGCAGCTCTCCTGCCCTTCGCCGCCGCCCTCCCCGCCGAGGTCATCCTGGTCGACGACGGCTCGCGCGATGGCAGCAGCGATATCCTGGCGCAGGCCCAAGGAGGGCGCGTTCGCGTTCTCCGCCATAAACTCAATCGCGGCTATGGCGGCGCCCTCAAGACCGGCGTCGCCGCCGCGCGCACGCGCTACACCATTACGATGGACGCCGACGGCCAGCATAGCCTCGATGATGTGCGGCGGCTCTACGAGACCATCTGCCGCACCGAGGCAGATATGGTCATCGGCTCCCGCCGCGGCCAGAAGGACGCCAGCCTCACCCGCGCCATCGGTAAACGGCTCATCCGCCTGCTCGCTAAAAGTCTCATGAGCATCCCCGTGCATGACCTCAACAGCGGCATGAAGATCGTCGAAACCCGCATGGCGCAGCAGGTCCTCCATCTCTGCCCCGACACCATGGCCTACAGCGATACCATCGCGCTACTGTTCATCAACCTTCGCTGCCTCGTCATCGAGGAACCCATCCAGGTCCGAGAGCGCCAGGGCCGCGCCAGCACCATCGGCCTGCGCGATGCCTTCGCCACGGTCCGGGCCATCATCAACATGGTCATGCTCTTCCATCCCCTCAATCTCTTCCTTCCCGCCGCCATCACCCTGGCCGCCCTCGGCCTGACCTGGACCGCGCGCTGCTACCTGATCAACCATGTCCTCTCCCAAGGCGCCGCGGTGCTGTTACTCTCGGCCTTGTTCACCCTGCTGCTCGGTCTCCTGGCTGAGCAACTCGCCGATCTGCGCCGCACCCAAGGGCCAAGGCCGCTCCCGGATGGCGGCAGAGACCCCCGCTGAACCGCGGCCGCGGCCTTCCCCTGGAGATGCGCCTGGCCTCAGGCGTTCCCCTGGAGATGCGCCTGGCCTCAGGCGCGGCGCTATCCCCGGGACCGCCGACCGTCGGGTCGGCCGCTGCCGCTAGCCGTGGCTGCTCCATCTGAATGGCCCCGTTGCCAGACACCCCGAAACCCTGCATGGACCTTCCCACCACTTTCTCGCCCCCCCGTGAACGCCTCTACACCGGCGCCGCCTGGCTTTATCTGGCCCTGCTGCCATGCCACCTGCAGCTCGTGGGCCCGCTCTACCTCCATGACCTGCTTCTCCCACTCTTCCTCGCCGCCGTGCTGCAGCGCGCCGACTGGCGCCGCTGGCTACGCCTGCCCGACGCCAGTCTGGCCGCGTTTGGCGCCTGGTGTCTAGTCGCGACCGTGACCCGCCTTCCTGTCTGGCTGGATCTCTACGAACTCGGCGTCTTTGGCTACATGGGGCTGCTGTACGTCTTCTTCAGCCGCACGTCCCTCAGCCCGCGAGGGCTCTGGCGGTACGCTGTCGCCGTGACCGTGGCTCTGTGGCTGGTCGGGGCGGTGCAGGTGGCGACCGGCCTGGTGCAGCCACACTCGGCCTATGTCGGCACCACCCTCGGCTTCCTCGCCACCCGCTACGGCTTCACCTTCGGCAACCCGAACCTGCTCGGCTCCTTCGCCGCCTTGCCCGTGGCCTGCGCCCTCCTGAGCCTGGTTCCGGCCGCTGCCGGGGCAGGGCAGGGGACCGCCGTCGTGCCCCGCGGCCGACTGCTGGCACTGGGGGTTCTGCTCCTGGCCTTGGGCGTGCCCCTCCTGCTCACCGCCAGCCGCCATCTCCTGCTCAGCGGGGCCCTCGTCCTGGGCGCTCTGACGGCTCTCACTCCCGCCCCTCACCGCCACCTCGCCTGCCGCTTCGCGGGGCTCGTTCTGGCCCTTGTCTTCGCCCTCTTCTACCTCACCATCCTTGTCCCCTGCTTCCCGCTGCAAGCTCAGGCCCCATTCGTCAACTGTCGCACGCCGGGCATGTACCTGATCCATCAAGGCGCCTACCTCAATCTGCTCCTTGTCGACCCCCGCGCCCCGCTCCTCGGCCTCGGCCGCTCCGCCGTCCGCCAACGCTATCCCGAGGCCGTCGACCCCGACCTGACCCGGCGCGTCCTGGCCGAGTACCACATGGAACCTCTCACCCCGTCGTTCCTCGTTTACATGGATGCCCACAACGACTACCTCAACCTCGCCACCGCCTTTGGCCTCCCGGCGGTCGCGGCTCTCTATGCGTTCTTCGGGCTGCTCGCCCGCACGGTCAGGCGCAGCGGCGCTGCCCTCGTTATGCCCCTGCTGACCTTCCTCGTCCTCGCGGTCTGCATGGCGTCGCTGTGGGATGACCTGCTCAGCAAACGCTGGATCTGGGTCACCCTCGGAATCCTCGCAGCCTCCGCCTGGAATGGCATCCCGAGTGACCCCCGATCCCTGAATTCTCCTCCCTACCCCCCCGGCCCGCGGTCGCTATGAACCTCTCCTACGGCGTCATCACCATCTGCCTGAATGCCGGCAAAACCATCGCCGATACCCTGCAGTCTGTCATCACCCAACAGCCGCCCCCCAACCAGTACATCCTCATCGATGGCGGCTCGCAGGATGATACCCTCGATCGTATCGCCGCCGCCCGCGCCACCACCAGCCTCGAACTGCGCCTCGAAACCCAGCCCTGCCAGCCCGGTGCCGCCGGTATCCCCGCCGCCTGGAACCAGGCACTGCGGCTCATCGACGCGGACATCGTCTTCATCATCAACGCCGACGATTGGTACGAACCCAGCGCCGCCGCCACCGTCCTCCAAGCGTTCACCGACCATCCCGCCGCCGATCTCGTCGTCGCCCCCATCCAGTACCGAACCGCCCCCGGCGCACCCGTGCTGCGAACCCAGCGCCCCCGCAGCCTGCGCTGGCTGCCCATGCTCATGCCTATACCCCACCCGGGCTGCTTTGTCCGGCGCCGCCTCTACCATCGCATCGGACCCTTCAACCAAGACTATGCCGTCAGTGCAGACTACGACTTCATCTACCGGGCCAGCCGCGCCGGGTGCTGTTTCCACGCCCTCAGCGAACCCCTGATCTCGATGCGGCCGGGCGGCTTCGCCCGTCAACGCCTGGCGCTGGCCCGCCGGGAAACCTTTCGCGTTGCCCGCAACCATGGCGGCGGCGTCTTCCTGCCCGGCGCCGCCTTCCTCGTACGCTGGCTGTCAACCCGCTGAGTCTTGGGGTCAACCCTCGACTTTTAGCCTTATATTGACGTAACTACTCAGGTGTACCTGCGCATCCTGCCCCAACGGGGCTGCGTCCCCAAGCCCAGGGTTGGCCGCTGCGTCGGCCTACCCTGGGTGAGCAAGGCAGCAAACCCAGTCTTCCCCAACGGGGTTGCGTCATGGTGCCAAGACGCAACCCCGTTGGGGTAGGAAACCATGACCACATCTGACCCAGGGTAGCGGCACCATGTCCGCAACCCTGGGCTCTGAGCCACAGCCCC
>CAILKC010000864.1 GCA_903834675.1 uncultured Victivallales bacterium
CCATCTCATGCGACACGCCGAGTTTCTGCAACACCGGAATCTTCATGTGCCAGACTCCTCTGAAGAGTTGACCATGAAGTCATCATAAACGGTATTTCAGTAAATGCTAACTCCCTCAGCATTGGCTATGCGCGCCCCGGTCCTGCCCGCGCGGGCAGGGCTGGGCCTCTCCTTCTCCCTGAACAGATCACCCGAACCACTGGAGGACCCCACCGGACCCACACTGACGACACTCCGTCCCGAGACAACCCAGCCCACAGCAAGGAGACAGACAGATGGCAGACACCCCCACGAACCAACGGACTAAAGGCAGCGCCACCACCAAGGAGAGTCACATGGACGAGCACGGCATTGAAGAGGCATTCCAGGCCAAACTCACAGAGGAGCGGGCCAGGCTGGGCGGCAAGCGACCCAATGTTCTGGTCTGCGGTTACAGCGGCAGCGGCAAGACGGCACTGATCCAGGCGATCTGCGGCGATCTGGTGCCGGATGGGGCCATCGGCGATGGCAGTCCCGCGACGATGGGTTTCGACGAGTACGCCAACGAGCACATTCGCGTCTGGGATTCCAAGGGGATGGAACTGGGCGACGGCGAGTTGGAGTTCACCAGCGCCATGCGGCAGTTCGTCCGCGAGCGCCAGTCCGACTCGTGTGTCGACAACCACGTCCACATCGTCTGGTACACCATCCAGGCGCCGGGCGCCCGCATCACGGCCTGCGACCTCGACCTGATCCGCAATGTCTTCCCCTCCGGGAACGTCATCGTCGTCCTCACCAAGGCCGACATCGCCAGACCTGGGCAGATCGAGGCGATGAGCAAACGCCTGACCGAGGCCGGAGTAGACCCGCAACGAGTCATCGCCACCAGCGACCGGCGCGGGGGCGCGCAAGGCTGTCGGGGGCTGATGGAGCTCACCCACCGCATGCTTCCTGCCGCCTACCGGGACTCCTTCATGGAGGCTCAGCGGGTCGACCGGCATGCCTGCATTCAGGTTGTCGGCGAGCGGAAGAGGAAAGCCACCGCCATCATCGGGGCATCCGTCGCCTTGGCGACGGGCGTTGGGGCCACGCCGATCCCGGTTGCGGACGCGGCGGTGCTGATCCCCATCCAGACGGCCATGATCGCCAGCCTGGCTGCTCTGTACGGGCTACGCAAGGAGGCGATCCAGCATGCGGTGCTCCCGTTCGTGGCCCGGGTGGTCGGCATCTACGCCGCCTCGTCGCTGCTGAAGCTCCTGCCTGTCCTGGGCAGCATCGTCAACGCAGCGGTGGCCGGGAGCATCACCGGAGCTTTGGGTTGGTACACGCAGATGCAGTTCGAGGCGATCGCTCTCGCCAAGATCACCGGGGAGCCCATGCCGGAACTCAAGTTCGATATCGAGACCTTCAAGCAGTCCTATCGCGACCACCGCAAACGGGCAGCGTAACCCGTAAGGAGGCCCCATGCGCCCTGACTCAACCCGTGCGGGTCCCTATCTGCTGCCTGACTACCGTGCCGTGATGGAAGCGTTCGCCAACTACGTCGCAGTCCAGCGGCCCCTGGTGCAGTCGCCCGAGGACACGGCACGACTGATGCGACCGGTACTGACCCCCTGCGAGCAGGAGCAGATACATGCGCTGCTGCTCGACGCGAAGAACGGACTCATCGCGGATGCTCTCCTGACGA
>CAILKC010000865.1 GCA_903834675.1 uncultured Victivallales bacterium
CTTGGTGCGGTCGAGGACGGCGATCTGTTTGACACTTGCGGGCAGGGCCGCCAGGAAGGCCGCGGTGGGGAAGGGCCGGTACAGACGGACCTTGAGCAGCCCGAGCTTGGCGCCGCGGGCGTTGAGGTACTTCACCGTCTCTTCGATCGTTTCGCAACCCGAGCCCATGGCCACAACGACCTTCTGCGCGTCCGGGGCACCCACGTAGTCCACCAGGTGGTACTGGCGCCCGACTGCGGCCGCCAGGCGGTCCATGCAGGCCTGCACGATAGCCGGACAGGCGTCGTAGTAGGCGTTGATCGTCTCCCGGCCCTGGAAGTAGACGTCGGGGTTCTGCGCCGCAACCTTGATCAGCGGTTTCTCTGGCTTCATGGCGCGGTTACGGAAGGTCTCGATCGCCGCCAGGTTGACCAGCGAGCGCAGGGTGGCATCGTCTATCTCGGCGACCTTCTGCACTTCGTGCGAGGTGCGGAAGCCGTCGAAAAAGTGTACGAAGGGGATCTGGCTCTCGAGGGTGGCCAGATGCGCCACCGCCGCCAGGTCCATGACTTCCTGCACCGAATTACTGGCCAGCAGGGCGAAGCCGGTCTGGCGCACACTCATCACGTCGCCGTGGTCACCGAAGATCGACAACGCCTGGCAGGCCAGGGAACGGGCGGAGACATGGAAGACCGTGGGCAGCATCTCGCCGGCGATCTTGTACATGTTCGGGATCATCAGCAGCAGGCCCTGCGAGGCGGTGTAGGTCGTGGTCAAAGCGCCGGCGGAGAGGGAGCCATGTACCGCGCCAGCGGCGCCGCCCTCAGACTGCATCTCGATCACCGAGAGCGTCTTGCCGAACATGTTCTTACGGCCCTTGGCGGCCCAGATGTCGGCCAGCTCGCCCATCACGGACGAGGGGGTAATCGGATAGATCGCCGCCACCTCGCTGAAGGCGTAGGCTACCTGCGATGCCGCGGTGTTGCCGTCGATCGTGACCATCTTACCAGCCATGATGCTCTCCTGGTTGCGCCGGGGCGGCCTGCGTCGCCGAACGGAAACGACGCCAGCCGCTGGCGACGGTTTCGCGCCCGGGCAGGATGCCCGTCGTCGTGGATGTCTGGGGGTGGACCGGCCGCGGTCCGGGACACGGGTGCCAGAGGAGGACTCGGTCGCGGGCGCATACTATGGTCGGCAGCCCCAAAAAAATACGGGGTAACCTACCACGGCGAGGGCTGGTTTCAACTGGAAATGGGGAACATTGCGGGGGGGGGAGCGCCGCTGCTCATGGAGCGCAGGAGAGGTGTCGAACATCGAACGTCCAACGTCCAACATCGAAGGACAGGCACTCACCCCGTGCGCGCAGTGATTCGACGTTCGATGTTCAGCGTTCGATGTTGGACGTTCATGGAATAAGCGGACGACACACTAGAGCTACTGGTCGAGGCTGACCAGCACGGTCAGCCGCCGCAGCGTGTACTGCCCGGCGTTGCCGGTGAAGGTCCAGTCGGGATTGCCCTGCGGACTGTTCCCCAGGCCCGCCTCAGCGGCGCCCTCGGGTCCCCAGCGGTTGAAGGCCAGGAGGGTCAGCTTGCCGGCTGGAAAGTGGACCTGCATGCTGCCGTAGCCCTTGACGCCGGGCTGGGCGTCGCCATCGCCGAAATCGTAGGCCTCGTTGGAGGCCCCCGGCACCGGCCGGGCGTTGCGCGGGCCGTAGTTGCTGGGCCAGAATTCGAGGCCGCCGTCACCGAGGCCCTCGCCGCTGGGCACTCCCTTGACATTGGAGGCGATGGCCAGACCTTTCACTGCCTGTTGAAAGAAAGCGCCCGACGCCACGGTCGGCACTCCCGTCTTGCGGGCCTCCTGGGTGAAGGCGTCCATGCTGACGAAGACGTATTCGAGCGGTCCGCCGGCCTTCTGGAGTTCGAGGCAATAGGCGATCCGCTCGATGGGCGTCGTGATCTCCTCGGCGTTGTCCACGGCATAGACAATGGGTTTGTCGCTGTAGTTGGGGGCTTCGGGGAGGTCCAGTCGGTAGACGGTCTGGAAGCCTTTGGCGAGGGGGATGGTGGCCTCCAGTTCATTGTGGGGGGTGGTGTCGCCGACGCGGAAGGAGCGTGCGGGCAGGTCGGCGCTGTTGGTCAGGTTCGGCTGCGCACTCTGGTCCCAGGCGAAGCGCGCCCCGGTGGGCGCCACGACCTCGGCTGCCGTGAGCTCAATCTGAGCCGTGCCCTCGATCCGGGCCTCCGCCTTCACGAAACGGCCGTCCGGGCGACCGATTTCAAACCCGCTGAGCGCCTTGCCGTCGCGGCTGCGCAGGCCGTCGCCGACCTGGCTGAAGGCGAGGCGGACGCGGTTGCCGTCGGCCTTCCAGTCCTTGAGTACGGGCCCAGACCAGAGCGTGTCGGTGCGGCCGTAGGTGTTGGCCAGGGCGATGAGGCTGAGGCGTCGGCCGACCTCACGCTTGTTGCGGGGATGGATATCTTGCAGGTTGCCGATGTCGTTGATGACGGCCATGCCGGTGTTGGGCAGGTCCAGGGCCTTGGCCTGCGCCTCCCAGATCTGCGGCAGCAGTCGCGGACTGTTTCCCCCGTAGACAAAGGGCGCCAGCTGGACCCAGTAGAAGGGGAAGTCGCCCTGCTGCCAGACGGCGCGCCAGCCCTTGACCAGCGCCTGCATCTTATAGTAGTATAGGCTGGCGTCACGCAGGTTGGACTCGCCTTGATACCAGATGACGCCGCGGAGGGCGAACGGCGCCAGCGGCTGCACCATGCCGTTATAGAGGGCGCAGGGATCACCGCTGCCTTGCAGGGGCAGCAACTCGCGCGGGAAGTCCGGGCGCGGCGTCAGCACCTGCTCCAGCCTGAGGGCTTCGTGGGCGCCCTTCATCCAGGTCTCGACCTCATCGAGGTGAGCGGCCAGGCGCTGTTTATGGATTGCGTTCGTCGGGCTGGCTAAGGCCACCTGCTCGAACAGGGGCGCCAGTTTGGGCACGGCCGCAAAGCCGACCGGCGGCGTCCAGGGCTCGATGCGGGTGCCGCCCCAACTGCTGTTGATCAGGCCGATGGGGACGTGCAGTGTACGCAGCAGTTCACGGCCAAAGTAGTACCCCACCGCGCTGAAACCGCGGGCGTTGTCCGGGGTGCAATTCTTCCAGCCGGCTGCGAGGTTATCCTGTGGCAGGGGGCTGGCCACCTTGGGGACTTGCAGCAGCCTCAGGGTGGGGAAGACGGCCTCGGCGGCATCCTTGTCGCCGCCCTCCGCGCCACCCAGGCTCCACTCCATGTTCGATTGTCCTGAACACAGCCACACGTCCCCCACCAACACCTCCTTGCAGGTCGCGGTTGAGCTGCCGGTGACGGTCAGGGTCAGCGGGCCGCCCGCCGGCAGGGCGGGGAGGTCGAGACGCCAACGGCCATCCTTGCCGACCGTGGTTACGACGCTGGCCTCGCCCAGCCTCACCGTCACCGCGGTGCCTGGCGCATCCCAGCCCCACACCGGAATGGCCCTCTCTCGCTGCAGCACCATGCGGTCGCCAAAGACCGCCGGCAGCTTGACCTCAGCCCTGCAGGCGAGGGCCGCCAGCAGGCCGGTGACGACGGCGAGACTCCGGCGCGGGCGGCGGGTGGTGGGCAGGCGGAATGCCATGTTTCAGACTCCTCGGTGGACTGCAGCCAGGCGGCGCCTCCGTTCGGCTACTCGCAGGATGTCGGCGAAGGTATTGCGGCGCGTGGCGCTTGTCAACCGGCCGCGGACTCGGACCAGGGCTGTTTCAAAGTTGGCAGCCTGGTTGCCTGTGAGAGCGTGAGAACGTGAGGGTGTGATAGCGTCGCAGCCCCCCGGCC
>CAILKC010000866.1 GCA_903834675.1 uncultured Victivallales bacterium
CTGAACCCTGAACCCTGAACCCTGAACCCTGTTTTCCTCTCCGCCAGTCTCCCTGTCCGACTCCTCCAGTCGCCGTTTCCCCGTCTCGCCGTCTCGCCGTTTCCTGACCCAGGACCTGAGTAGTCACCACCTACGGAACTGACCTGCGCCCGGCCAGGGTTCGGTTGCAGCCGCCGGGGAGCGGGCTAGATTAGGGCTGCGTTTGAGGGCTGTTGGGGTTAGCGTCGGGCCAGATTGCCGGTCATTTTCGTCACCTTGCGGCAGGGGGATTTCATGGTGTCTTCGATGACGGTTCGAAACCTGTTGACGGTCGCTCTGGCGCTCACTGCCGGGGTTGGGTTGGGGGGCTGCGGCAAGGGCCGCGAGAAGGTCACCCTGGCGGGGTCCACGGCGTTTCAGCCGTTTGCCGAGAAGCTGGCCGAGCAGTACATGTCAACCCGCGCTGAGGCCGACATCACGGTTCAGGGTGGGGGCTCGGCGGTCGGGGTACAGTCAGCCTTGTCGGGGGCGGCTCAGATTGGCATGGCCGACCTGGTCACCCTGCCGCCGGAAGCCAAGGACCTGCTCGCGGTGGCGGTGGCCCGCGACGGCATTGCGCTGGTGGTCAATCCCAAGAACGCGGTTGCCGACCTGACCACGGCGCAGATTCGGGACGTCTTCAACGGCAAGATCACCTCATGGAAGGACCTCGGTGGCGAGGACCAGGCCATCACGGTGGTATCCCGCGAGGCGGGCTCCGGCACGCGCTCGTCATTCGAGGACATCGTCACCGGCATCCGTCTCACCCCCAATGCCATCGTGCAGGATTCCAATGGCACCATTCGTGAGACGGTCGCCAATGACGCCTATGCCATCGGCTACCTCTCGCACGGCCTGATCAACGAGCGCATCAAGCCGCTCACCGTGGATGGCAACCCCTGCACCACCGAGGCCGCCATGGCGGGCAAGTACGCGCTGGTGCGGCCAATCTACCTGCTGACCAAGGGCGCCCCCGCGGGCGCTGCCAAAGCCTTCCTCGACTACATCCTGAGCGCGGAAGGCCAGGGTCTCATCCGCAAAGACGGTCTGATCCCCGCGAAGTGAAACTCATCGGCGAAAAGGGCGTGCGCTTCATCCTGCTGGGGGTGGCCATGTCGGCCATCGCCAGTCTGCTGGTGATCGCTGTCTTTATCTTCCACGAGGGCTTGCCGTTCATCCTGCGGGTCGGCCCGCGTGCATTCCTGCTCTCCTCCGAGTGGGACCCACAGCGCGGCAAGTTCGGCATCTATCCGATGATTGTGGCCTCGCTGTGGGTGACCTTGGGGGCCATGCTGGTGGGGGCGCCGCTGGGGGTTGCCGGAGCGGTCTTTCTCAACGAATTCTGTCCGCGGTCGGTGACCCGGATCGTCAAGCCCACCATCGAGTTGCTGGCGGGGATCCCGTCGGTGGTCTTCGGTTTCATCGGCGTGATGGTGCTGGCGCCCCTGGTTCGGGCTCATTTCGGCGGGCCCGGCCTGTCGGTACTGACCGCGGCCCTGATCCTGGGCATCATGATCCTGCCCACCATCATCAGCATCTCCACCGACGCCCTGGCGGCGGTGCCCAATGCCTACCGTGAAGGGGCGCTGGCGCTGGGCGCCACGCGCTGGCAGAGCGTCCACATGGTCGTGCTCAAGGCGGCCCGCACCGGCATCGTGGCCAGCATCATCCTGGGCATGGGGCGCGCCGTGGGGGAGACCATGGCGGTGATCATGGTCGCGGGCAATGCGGTCAAGGTGCCGCACTCGGTACTGGACTCGACCCGCACGCTGACCGCCAATATCGCGCTGGAGATGGGCTATGCCACCGGCGAACACCGGCAGGCGCTGTTTGCCACCGGCGTGGTGCTTTTCGTCGCCGTCATGGCGCTCAACTTCCTGGCCAGTCTGGCGGCAAAGCGGAAGTTCAGCACATCGTGAAACGGATTCCGCCCAAATACACGCAGATGGTGGCCGTGGGCCTGCTCGGCGCCGCCACGCTCTTCACCCTGGCGGTGCTGGTCTTTGTCGTTTTCTTCGTCTTGGAGAAGGGGCTGCGGGTGGTGAACTGGTCCTTCCTTTTCTCCAACCCCCGCGACATGGGTCGTGCCGGCGGCATCTTTCCCACCCTGGTGGGTTCCGTACTGTTGCCGTTGGTGGCCCTGGTGATCGCCATTCCTCTGGGGGTGGGGACGGCGGTGTATCTAATGGAATACACGCGGGAGACGCGGGTGACGCGCCTGATCCGCTTTGGGACCGACTGCCTGGCCGGCATCCCGTCCATCATCTTCGGTCTGTTCGGCTTCATCCTCTTCGTCACCATGCTCGGCCTGGGCTGGTCGCTGCTGTCGGGTGGACTGACCCTGGCCATCATGATTCTGCCGACCATCATCCGCACCAGCGAAGAGGCGATCCGTGCGGTGCCCAAGAGCTACCGCGAAGTGAGCTTTTCGCTGGGCGCCACGCGCTGGGAGACGGTGCTCAAGGTCGTCCTGCCGAATGCTCTGCCGGGGATCGTCACGGGGGTGATGCTGGGGATCGGGCGCGCCATCGGCGAGACGGCCGCGGTCATTTTCACGGCCGGGTCCTCGCTGCGTCTGCCCGGCTCGCTGCTCGATCCGGTCCGGACCATGTCGGTACACTTCTACATCCTGGCCCGCGAGGGTATCTCGGCCGAGAATGCCTACGGGACGGCCGCGGTGCTCGTCCTCTCGGTGCTGGCAGTCAATCTGGCGGCGTACTGGACCATGCATCGGGTGATCGCCCGGCGGCAGCGCTGAGGTAGGCCGAGGAGAGTCGTGTCGGATGAGCGAGCCGAGCAAAATCACCCTGCGCGACCTGAGCGTCTCCTACGGCGCCACGCCGGCGTTGCGCCACCTGACCCTGGAGGTGCCAGCGCGGCAGGTGCTCGGTGTCATCGGGCCGGCCGGCTCCGGCAAGACCACCTTCCTGCGCACCCTGAACCGGCTAAACGACCTGGAAACCGGGGTGCGCCTAACCGGCCAGGTACGGCTTGACGGCGAGGATATCTACCAGGTCGGCTATGACGTGGTGCGCCTGCGCAAACGCGTCGGGATGGTGTTCGCTCTGCCGGCGCCGCTGCCGCTGAGCATCTATGAGAATGTCGTCTATGGCGTGCGCCTGTCGGGGCTTCGCGACCGCGCCCGCCTGGACGAGGTGGTCGAGCGCAGCCTCAAGGATGCCGCGCTCTGGGACGAGGTGAAGGACCGCCTCCAGACCTCTGGCCTGCGGCTCTCCGGCGGCCAGCAGCAACGCCTCTGCCTGGCGCGCACC
>CAILKC010000867.1 GCA_903834675.1 uncultured Victivallales bacterium
AGAGGCGCCTGGCCTCAGGCGCTGGCCGCGAGCCGCGGCCGCTCCATTCCCCTGGAGAGGCGCCTGGCCTCAGGCGCTGGCCGCGAGCCTGCCGGGGCGGGTCGAATCGCTTCGCCCTCCAGAACGTGTGCCAATCACGCCGCGGCTTGCTCCACTTGCGCTGGGCGCGAGCACGCTATAGTCTAGGTGTACCCGTGGCGGGTTGGTGGACTCGTACAGGACGCACGGTGGGGACCCTCATGATACCCGCGGTCAAACAACGGCTTGATGAAGTGCGCGCTCTGTGCCGGCGTTTCGGCGTCGCGCGCCTGGAGTTGTTCGGCTCTGCCACGCAGCCAACGCAGTTCGATCCGGCGGACAGTGATCTGGATTTCCTGGTGGAGTTCGGCGTGCTCCCACCCGGCGGAAATGCCGATGCGTATTTCGGGTTGAAAGAGGCTTTGGAGGGGTTGTTCGGGAGGCCCGTGGATCTGGTCATGACACGCGCCATACGCAACCGCTTCTTTCTGCAAGCCGTCGCCGGACAGCGGGAGTTGCTCTATGCAGCCTGAGGCGGCCAAGTGGTTGGAGGACATGCGCCAGGCGTGTGAGCACATCGCTGCCTTCACCGCGGGGAAGACGCTGAGCGACTACGACGGTGACCTTCTGCTGCGTTCGGCGGTGGAGCGACAGTTTGAGATCATCGGCGTGGCCATGAACCGCCTGTTACGTATAGCCCCCGACCTCGCCGACCGCATCGCCCAGTGCCGACGCATCATCGCCTTTCGCAACATCCTGGCGCACGGTTACGATGTGGTCGATGCGGCGGTGGCCTGGGACATTGCCCAGCGCGACCTCCCGGTTCTGCTCGTGGACGTCACCCAGCTTCTTGGAGAAGCGGGGCCCGGCTGCCCCCCGTCCCTGTGAACGCGCCAACCCCAGCCACCCCCGACTCCTATGCCACCTGCCCGAGCCTCATCCGCCGGGTACAGGATCGGGACGAGGACGCCTGGCGCGACTTCGTCGAGTTCTACTCCGGCTTGCTGGCCGGCTGGGCGCGGGCGGCAGGTTGCCCGACGTCGGCATTGCCCGACGTCTGCCAGGAGGCGCTGGTCTGCCTGCTCAGGAACCTCGACCACTTCGAACCGCGAACGCAGCCAGGCTCGCTGCGCGCCTATCTCAAGACCCTCGTCACCGCCCGCGTCCGCGATGCCTACCGTCGCTCGCGCCGCCTGGTGACGGAGACTGACCTCGCCGCACCCGGCCACGACGGCACCGGCCCGCCCAGCCTCGAGCACGTGGCGCCGCTCGAC
Organism: uncultured Victivallales bacterium; assembly: GCA_903834675.1. The sequence goes on from CAILKC010000867.1 coordinate 1,293, forward strand.
ACCGCCTGCGAGTTGTCCGCGGCCGACGAGGACCGCGTCTGGCTCAACGCCCTGGTGGCGCAGGCGCTGCGCTCGGCCTTCGGCAAGGTCGAGACGCTGACCTACAAGGCCTTCTGCCTGTATGTGCTCGAAGGCCTGCCCCCCGAGACGGCCTGTCGGCGACTTGGCATCGAACGCGTCGGCACGCTCTATCAGCAGAAGAGCCGCTTCCTGCGTCTGGTCCGCGACGAGATAATCCGTCTGCTGGCGGCCGTGGACGACCCGGCCCTGCGCGCGGCGGCGCCGCGACTGGGAACCCCGGAGGTCATCGGTTGGATCGAGGAGGCGGTGCGCGACCGCCCGGATCTGCGCTTCACGGCCGGGGTGACCGCTGGCACGGTAGGCGTCAGCTTGGCCGCTGTCCGCGAGGCACTGCGGGTCTTCCCCGACCTCGGCGCGGGCGACTGGCTGCTGGGACCGGCCTCCGAACCGCCACTGCGGATCCACCTCGATGAGCGGCCACGCTGGCGCCTGGGCGCGACGGCGGCCGATGTACGGATCACCGGTAACGGGGTCTCCGGCTTGCACTGTACCCTCGCCAGGGAAGGCGGCGATTGGGTGGTCCGGGACGCCGCCAGCCGTAACGGCACCTGGGTCAGTGGCGCCCGCGTCGAGACCGCCGGACTGCACAGCGGCGATCTGCTGCGGATCGGCGACACAACACTGCTCCTACTCCTGGACGGCGAACCGCCACCGCCTGCTGGCGGGCCGTGAGCCACCGCGGTTTGCGGGAGATGCGCTGGGGGGCCACCGCCGCGCCTGAGGCCAGGCGCCTCTCCAGGGGAGTGGAGCGGCCGCGGCTCGCGGCCAGCGCCTGAGGCCAGGCGCCTCTCCAGGGGAGTGGAGCGGCCGCGGCTCGCGGCCAGCGCCTGAGGCCAGGCGCCTCTCCAGGGGAGTGGAGCGGCCGCGGCTCGCGGCCAGCGCCTGAGGCCAGGCGCCTCTCCAGC
>CAILKC010000868.1 GCA_903834675.1 uncultured Victivallales bacterium
CCGTCTCTGGGGTCTTGCAGACGGCAGATACCGCGAACCCGCCCACAACGGGCTGGGCATCGCGGGCTCCAGGGAGGCAAGCGGGGCCAGGGCAGACGCCTGCCCTGATCTGGCGGGGTCTCTTTCTTGATACCGCCCGGTTTGTTGCGCCCCCCACGTGGATGGCTCGCGGTCGGGGCTCTATAGTGGCGCCAGTAGAGGCGGCGGCGCGAGCGACAAGCGGGGCGGTGGCCGGCGCGGACGCCGACGACAGGCGTGGCACAGGAGTGATTGGCGATGACCCCAGAGACGGTGCTCGAGCAGGTCGGCGGGACCTCGGCACTCGATGACGTACGGCGCGGTTGGGAGCAGTCCATGGCGGCCCTGCCCCAGGACGTCCCCGAGTTCCTCAAGGACGCCTTCTGGCAGGAGTACAGTCGCTGGTGCGGTTTCGGCGCGGAGCTGGATGGGCCTCTGGGGCGGGTGGCGGCTGCGACGCGGAGCGATCCGGCCCTGTTGCGCCTGGCCTGGCACTGCTACTGGCGCGTTTTCCTCAGTCCCGAGCCCTGCCCGCCCGGCGACTGGCCGGAACCCGTCGCCCAGCTTGGCGACGATGCCGGGCTGTTTTATGTCCTCATTGCGCTCGCCTTTGTGCCCCTGATGCAGCAGCGCCACCGCGAGTGGAAATTCCCGGAAGCGGTCACGCGGCAGACGGCGCAGCAGGTTTCGCGTTACTGCCAGGACACCTATCGCCGGGGTAATCAGGGCCGCACCGGCATCTACCTCGGGCAACTGGGTTGGCTGCGGCATTACACCCGAGAGCGCTACGTGCGCCTGGGACGCCTCGAGTACTGGCTCGGACCCAACCCCTACCGTCTCGAAGTCTATCGCCACCGCGGTTCGCGTCAGGTGGTGGCCCTGGCCCCGGATGGAACGCATTTTGCGGATGACGGCACGATCTACCGTGACGCCAAGGATTACCGCGAGGGCGAAGGCTGGACGGCGGCCATCACCCGTGATGACACCTCGGTCAGCGGCTTCCTGGTTGACCCGAACGGCCGTGGCACGCGCCAGCGCGTCGTCCTGCCTCTGGCCGACTGGGCCTGTACGCTGCGGCACGGCGATCACTGCCTGATGTTGCATATCCCCTCAGGCGGCGCCATGACCCCCGAAGCCTGCCGGCATTCGTTGACCGAGGCCGCCTCGTTCTTCTCGCGCCATTTCCCGCGGGAACTCCCTCTTGCGGTGGTCTGTACCTCCTGGATCTTCAGCCCGCAACTGCTGGAGATCTTCCCGCCCGAGGCGAACCTCTGCCAGTTCCAGCGCAACCTGTTCCTCTTTCCCGTCGCCAGCGCCCCGTGGGACGGGTTGTGGTTTGTCTTCCTGAGGCATGGCCCCATCAACCTGGACACGGCGCCCGCGGAGACCTCGTTGCAGCGCGGCGTCCTCGACTACCTGCGCCGCGGGCACCGCTGGCGCCTGGCGGGCATGTTCTACCTGCTCGATGATGTCCCGGCCTTCGGTTCGGAGCCCTATCGCTCGCAGTGGCCGCCGCCGATCTTCTGAACCCCGCCGCCGCGTTCAGGTGGGGGAGGTTACGCCAGGCCCTCCAAGATGAGGTTGCACGTCCATGAACTCAGGCAACGCCATGGCTCTCTTTTCCCTGCTGGCTGCCGGCTGGGCCGCGGCTGAGGCTCCCGGCGGCACGCTGGCCGTGTCGGGTCTCTCCGGCGTCTACCGCGATGGCCAGGTCTTCCTCACCTGGAGAGAAGCCGAGTTGCCGGCGGGCGCGACCCTGTCGGTCTATGCGCACCGCGAGCCCATCTCCACCGGCACCCTCGCTCAGGCCCGCTGCCTGGCGGCGCAGATCGATCCGCACAGCGCCCGCGACTGGTGGCAAGACCCCGCTTCCTTCAGCCGCGACGCCACCCCGGGGACCCCGGCGGGCTGGGTGCTCAGGGCTGGCGCCGATCCCCTGGACCCAGCGGGAGGGCTGTTCGTGCATACGGTCACCGAGGCCACTGCCGGACCGCGTCACTATGCGGTGACCTGGACCGCTTCAGACGGTACCGAGTCACGCGAGATCACGCCGGGCGCCAATGCGACCGCCGCGCCCATCGACGGCAGCGTCGCCCTGCCACTGCCCGTCTGGCAAGCCCCCAACGGCACGCTGCCGGCCGCGAACTCCGGTGCCGGCAGACGTCTGGTGCTGTCGCTTCACGGCCGCGGCGGCGGCGTCACGGCGGGCCCCACGCCAAGCTCGGTGAACTGCCTGTGGTTCGGGGATGCCACCCAGGGCTGGCGCGAGGGGCTGGCCTTCAAGTTCATGCTCTCGCTACAGCCCGACACCGTGGTGATCACGCCGATGGACCGGGTCTGGATCGGCCGCGCCGTGACCGAGTCGGGCGACCAGCGCGACCATTGCCCGGCCATCAACACCTGGTGGTTCGGCTACAACGAGAACATCCGCCAGACGACCCATACCGATCCGGTCTCGGCGCCCAACTACACCGAACGCTACCTGCTGGGCTTGCTGCGCTGGGCGCAGCGCTACCTGGGCTGCGACCCGAACGCCACCTACGTCAACGGTGGCTCCATGGGCGGGTCAGCCACCGTCGCCCTGGCACTGCATTTTCCAGACGTGTTCGCGGCGGCCCAGGCGCTGGTTCCCGTGTACTCCTGTACGCGGCCAGGGCAAGGAAGCGCCACACGCCTCGAATGCATGTGCGGTCCGCTCACGGACAAGCGCACGGCCACGGTGGGAGGCGCCACGATCCTCGACTACCTCAACGGCACTCGGAACCTCCTGGCGGCCAGTGGCGACACGCCCCCGATCTTTGCCACCAACGGCCGCAAGGACGGCTCCATCCCCTGGGAGAACAACCCGCCTTTCTATGCCGCCGCCGAGCAAGCCAGGCAGGCCTTCGCCGTCTACTGGAACAACGGCGATCACGGCATGAGTGGGCAGGCCCCGGCAGACGTGAAAGCCTGGAGTTCGACGCTCTACCGCTACCGCCTTGACCAGAGCTACCCGTGCTTCACCGCCTGCTCTGACAACCGCAACTATGGCAAAGGCACCCCCACGGACGGGGACCTGGAAGGCTGGATCAACCGCGGTCTGACCTGGGAGAAGCTGGAGGACACCGCGGACAGTTATGCCATCACCATCCTGGCTGACTACCCCGGCATCGCCTACCCGGTGACGCTGGCCGTGACGCCGCGGCGTCGGCAGCACTTCAAGCCCGCCCCGGGAACGACGCTGGTCGTCGTCAGCGGCGATACCGAGCCCCGCACACTGACCGTCGAACCCACCGGCCGCTTTACGATCACCGGGGTGGCCGTGCCAGGCGCCGCAGGTACGCGCCTCACGGTCCGCCGCCAGTGAACCAGGCAGGTGTGGCCTAACCTCAGCTCTCGGCGCTGCGCTCGAGCGATTCCAGCACGCGCCAGCCGAGGTCGAAGCCGAAGCCCCGCCCCGCCAGGAAGCGCAGCAGCCGCTCGCGGTCCTTGCGGATGTCCTGTCCGGGGCGGCGGCGCAGCGCCGTCCACTTCGTCCGCCCCGCCGTCAGGGCCGCTTCGAACTCACTGTCGACGCCGGATTCTGCGAGGGCCGCGCGCAACGCTTGCTCGGCGACCTCGGCGGCGACGTGCCGCCGCAGCAGGTCGGCTTTGATCCGAGCCGGCCCCGCCGGCCGCGAACCGCGCAACCGTTCCTGGCAGAACGCGGTCGCGAAATCGAGGTCATTGACCAGGCCGCTGCGCTGAAGGTCGTCCACCACCAGCACCACCAAGGCCTCCTCGAAGCCACGCGCCAGGAGCTTGACGCGCACTTCCCCGGCACTATGGGCCCGCCGGTCCAGCAGATTCAGCGCGCGCTCCCGGCACGCCTCAAAGACCTCTCGAGTCAAGCGCATGGCCATTCCCCCAGGTTTCCCCCAAACGCAGGCAAAGCAGACCTAACCGCGAGTGGCATCCGGTGGCCGACCGCGCCAGTTGGAGCCGATGGGGATGCGCTCATCGGCAAAGACGTTATCATCCAGAACGCAGGGCATGGACACCTCCAACAGCAGCGCCGGCCCAATCCCCGTGAACGCATGGCGCACCCCGGGCGCCACCGGCAGAACGTCACCAGGATGCAGCACCCGC
>CAILKC010000869.1 GCA_903834675.1 uncultured Victivallales bacterium
GACCTCACGCGCGCCGGCCGGGCGAAGTTTGCCCGGCACACCATGGCCATGGCCAACACCCGCGGAGGCTATATCGTCGTGGGGGTCTCCGAGGACGAAAACGGCAACCCGACCCTATGCACCGGCATGACCGAGAAGCAGGCCCGGTCCTTTGACCCGAGCACGGTCGGACAGACGGTCAACCGCTACGCCGATCCCAGTGTCGAGTTCGATATCGTCCGCCCCGAGGTGGACGGGCTACGCTACGTCGTGTTTGTGGTCTACCCGTTCAAGACCTTGCCACACGTCTGCGGCGATGCCTGCGAGACAGAACTCCAGCGCGGCGTGTTCTATATCCGTACCCCAGACGCCCGCAGCCGCCCGGCCTATCGCGCCAGCGAACTGCATGGCCTGGTGCAGCGGGCGCTACGCAACCAGCGCGAGCTTCTCGGCCGGATGATCCGGGGTGTGCTGTACGAGGGTCGGCAGGTGAACGAATCCGACGCCGAACCGGAGTTTGCGCGCCTGATCGGCGAGTGTCGACAGACGGCTCGCAGCACCCTCGGCGGCAAGCGCTTCAACCAGGCGCTGGTGTTCGAGGTCGCGGTCTATCCGGGACGCTTGCTGATGGACCGGCTGACGCTGACCGATATCGGCCGTGCCCGGGACGACGTGGTCCTGCCGCCGGAGGGGGGCTTTCCCCTGCTGCCGGTGCCGGGGGCCACGACCTACGCCACCAACGAGTCCATCCGTTCCTACCTGCAAACGGCCCCCACGGAAGGCGTGCCCTTCTACGTCGAGGTCTTCCTCTGCGGCCTGCTCTACGGCGCCCTGATCGAGGGTGGCGCCGAAGGCTCTGGTGGACGTGTTCTGGCCTATGCGACCCTGCTGCGCCGGGTGGGTACCGCCATGGCGGCCATCGGCCAGCTGTACGCCGGCCTGGGTCTTGAAACGGAACTTCTGACCTTCGTCTTCCGCCTGTCCAATACCGAGGGCGCGACGCTGGAACTCCCCGGCCACCCCGCGGACCAGGCGTACCGCTGCTTCATCCCGGATGTGGAGGTGATCAAGCGGCGCACAGCGGCCGATGTGGTCAGCGCCCCGACGCCGAACGCGGCCACGGTGATTCGCGAGATCTGCGAGCGCTTCGGCTTCCGCAGCGATGAGCACGTCGGCCTCAGCCAACGCCTCGAGACGCTGTTCCGCCGCGGCGCCGGGTGAGTGCGCCTGTTTGGCGCGAGGCGGACTGGAGATGCTGTCCCTGACCTTCTCTTCCGCCCGCAGGGCGTGGAGGTCGGCGGTCCGTCATGCCTGAGGGCAGGACTTCCGCCGTCTCGGGATGGGGATACGGCGGGGACCGCCGGCTCCAGGGCTGGGGGCCGGTCGGGCCGAGCGCGGCTCCACGCCTGGCGCTGTCTGGCGCGAGGCGGACTGGAGATGCCGCCCGCAGCCACTTTCTTGCGCCCGGGCTGGGGAAGATGCCGCAGGGCAGACTCGTCGGCCCCCAAAAGCAACGCGCCGACATCCAGGGTAAGCCGGACGTCGGCGCGCGGTGAGGGTCAATCTGTCTTCAGAACGTGAAGATGGTCTGGAACCGTCCCCAGGTGGAGTTGTCGGCGTCAGTCCAGTAGTTGCCGGGATAGAACTCGGCCACTTCGAGGGCGAACGAGACGTACTTGCAGGGCTTGTAGTCGACGAAAGCGCTGACCAGTTGGCCGAAGGTGCCGCCCGTGCCACCGCCGGCAACGCAGGCCAGATCGTCATGGTCGGCCATCAGGTAGGCATAGGCGACCGCCGCGGACCACTCCTTGGTGAACGCCACCCGGCCCTCGATGCGGCTCTGGTGCAGGTTGGTCCAATTGCCCCGCAGCATCGTCGGCAGGAGCTCCTCGCGGAAGATCGGGTACGCCGCGAAGATCGGGTCCCAGCCCTCGTTCTCGCCGACCGTCGTGGGGTCGTTACCGGCGAAATAGGTGTGCTGCAGCAGCACCGAGGGCGACAGCATCGTGTCTTTCGGCGCCTTGAAGGTCAGGCGGCCATCGATCATGGTGTTGGACATATCGAGCTCCTCGACCTGACTCGGGCCAAGCTGCCGGGCGTATTCGAAGCTGTAGTCGATCTGGTCGTGCGGCGCGCCGAACAGCCGGAAACCGAGGGTATTGATCTCGGCGTCGTCGTCGGCCTCTTCGGTGGCCGCGTTGTCCAGGACATCGGCGTAGATGTAGTACAGATCGCTGTTGAGGGCGGTGCTGAACTTGTGGGTCCAGTAAGCGCCCGCGGTGAAGATATCGCCGCGCCGCAGAGCGCGTTCCTGGTCGTTGATGACCAGGGTCCGGTCGCGGGCGCTGTTGTAGAAGGCGAACAGCTTCAGGGTGTCATTCGCCTTCTTCAGCACCGCGGAGACGCCATCGAAGTAGATGGTCCGCCCCTGGTCAGCGGGGGTGCCTTCGAGGAAGACCATGCCATTGCCCAAGGGTAGGTCCTGACGGCCGAGGGTCAGCGACCAGTCGCTGCTGGCGACATTCAGCAGTTGCAGGTTCAACTGGTCGAAGATGGTCTCGTCGGGGAATTCCCAGGTGGCCGGGCCGGCGCCATTGTCACCAGGACGACTGCTATAGTCCTGGACCCGATTCACCAGCCGGGCGTTGACCTTCATCCAGTCCTGCACCTTCACTCCGAGCCACAGCCGGGTGCGGACGCGCAGATAGTCGACGGCCGGGCCGTTGGCCGTTCTCACCATGTCGGGGTCCGTCACCGTGCGCTCGAAGCCCTCTAGGCGGAGGCGCATGTCGGCGCCTACCGTGGCATCGATGCCCTCCGCACCCAGGTTGAAGGTGTAGCCAGCTCCCGGGGCGTAGCCGCCCATGGCACTCATGCAGAAAACCAGGGCTGCAGCCCCCAGCAGAGCCGTCATCCAATGCTTGATCGGGTCTCTCACGTGCGTCTCCTTTTCTGGTTTGGTCCGTCCCACTCGACTCCAGTACTACTCACACCCTCTTGACAAGGTTCGCCGCCCGGGGTTTGCCCGCCGCCGCCTTGTTCTCGCCCGTCGAAACGGCCATACTATGGGAAGAGTTCTTACCGAAAGCAACTCCGGCGGGAGAAAAAGCTCAGCCTGGAGTCAGGAGTCGGTGTCGGCGGCGACCCCGATCCCGATCCCGATCCCGAAGGCAGCGGAAACGCCGTTGCGGCGGCCTTTCGCAATCTTCACTGGGGCATTTTCAACTGCGGTCATCTTACCTTGATCCGCTCGCGGCGGGCAATATGGTACGGCACGTTTCTGCCGCAGTGCGCGACGGCAAGGCGGCGGCTTCCGTTCGCGGCCCGCTCGAAGCGGGTGCCGGTCGGCGCGGTGAGGTTACCAGCCACAGCAAGGAGTCCAGATGAGCAACTCGTCAGTCGGGGCGGAATCGTTTGCCACTCAGAAGGTCAAGAAGGCCAAGAAGAAGGTCCGCATCGGCATTATCGGTTGCGGGGGGATCAGCGAGACTCACATCGCCGCGATGCGCCAGATTCCGGAGTTCGAGATCGTCGCGGGCTGTGACATCAAGCCCGAGCGTCTTGAGTTGATGAAGTCGAAATATGGCATCACGGCCCTGTACGAGAAGTGGGACGATCTGCTGGCCGAGGTCAAGCTGGACGCCGTCTCGGTATGCACGCCCAATGGCGTCCACGCGCCGGCGACCATCGCCGCGCTCAACGCGGGTTGCCATGTGATCACGGAAAAGCCCATGGCCATGTCCCCGGCGGAGTGCAAGGCCATGATTGCTGCGGCCAAGGCCAACAAGCGCAAACTGGTGGTCGGGTTTCAGTTCCGCTACCATCCCACCAGCCAGATGTTGGTCCGCGCCCGCGAGGCCGGTGAATTTGGCGACATCATGTTTGTGAAGTGCCAGGCCCTGCGCCGGCGCGGCATCCCGAACTGGGGCGTGTTTGGCCAGAAGGAACTGCAGGGTGGCGGCCCGATGATCGACATCGGCGTGCATGTCATCGAGATGGCGCACTACGTCATGGGCTCCCCCAAGCCGGTCGCCGCCAGCGGCAACTGTTGGACCTTCATGGGCAACAAGCCCGCGGACACGGTCAGCGTCTGGCCCAACTGGGACTGGAAGACCTACACGGTCGAAGACATGGCCATCGGCCAGATTCGGTTTGAGAACGGCGCCATCATGCAGATCGAGTCGTCCTTCTGCGCCCACATCAAAGAGGATGTCTGGAACTTCTCCATGATGGGGACCAAGGGCGGCGCCAACTGGGACCCGCCGGGCATCTTCTCCGACCGCGCTGGCACCATGGTGAACACGGTCCCCGGCTTCCTGCCCAAAGCGGACTTCGGGGCGCTGTTCGTCAGCAAGCTGCGCAACTTCGCTGAGGGGGTGCTCTACAACAAGCCTCTCGAGGCCCCTGGCGAGGCGGGGTACGCGGTCCAGAAGATCCTGGATGGCGTCTATCGGTCAGCGGCGGCGGGGCACGAAGTGAGCATCGACTAAACCGCTGGCAGAGCCCGGCCCGTAGCGTCCACCGGCGGCGGCGCGGGCCGGGCCATTCGAGACCGGGTACAGCGGGAGAGACGGAGGGCGTTTCATGAGGTGCCGCGTGGCTCTGCGACGTCTGCTACTGGCGTTTGTCGCCATGCTGGCCTCGGGGCTTCTGGCTCTCGACCCGGGCGCCGCGGCGCCGGCGCTCGAGGGGGTCGTCTATGTCAAGGGCGCGGCGCCTGATCTTGCGGCGCAATGGACCCTCGTCGAGTTCTGGGCCACCTGGTGCGGTCCCTGCAAGCGCTCGATTCCGCACCTGACCGGGTTGCGGCGGCAGTACGGCGAGAAGCTGGCCGTAGTGGGCCTATCGGACGAAGATGAGGCGACGGTGCGCCCCTTCGTGCTGGCTCAGGGCGACGCCATGGGCTACACCGTCGGCCTAGTGCCCAAGGAGACGCGGGAGCGCTACATGGCGGGCCGCGGTGGCATTCCCTGCGCCTTTCTCGTCAGCCCACAGAAGCAGGTGGCTTGGGTCGGCCACCCGGCCGCGGTTGACGCGGTTCTGCAACAGGCGCTCGAGGGTCGGTTCGATCTCGAACGCATCCAGCGCGTCGAACCCTTGGAAAAAGCCTTTGCGGGCGCGCTGCAAAGCCGTAATCTCGATCTGATCGTGGCGGCTGCGGATGCCCTTCTGGCTGAGGATCCAGCCCACGGCGAGGCGTTGCGCATGCGGATCGCCATGGCCCGCCAGAAGCGCGACCTCGCGGCAGCTCGGACCGCGTATGAGCGCGCTACCGCGGCGACCCTCACGCCGGCAGCGGCGGAGGCCCTTGCGTACGCGCTGCTGGGCGACGCCGACCTCGCGTTTCGTTTCATCGATTTGGCGCCGCGCCTTATCGCCCGGGTACAAGAGGCGGCGCCAGGCCGCCCCGCGGCCTTGGAACTGCAAGCCCGCTACGCCTACGTCATGGGCCGTTTAGACGTGGCCATCGCACTGCAGGAAAAGGCGGTCGCCGCCGACCCCGAGGCGGCGCCGGTGCTGGCCTATTACCGCCAGGTCAAAGCTCTGCGGGACCAACCCTGAACCCTCGTATGAGAACCGCAGAGGGTCGGGATGGAAGGTGAGACGGAGGGTCCGATTGCCGCATGCAGAATTCATTCCTCAGCCCGCGGCTGGCGCTGAGCCGTCGGCCGCGGTGGAAGCCGGGGGCTGGGCTGATCCGCCGCGGCGGACTTGTATGAGACTTGCAGGGCGCAGGACGGTCGCGGCGCACGTATGTAGTCGAGCCTTTAGCTCAACGCCGATAAAGATGCCGAGATCGCTGCGCTCAAGGTCGAGAACGCCGCGCTCAAGACCCAGCAGGTCGACATCCTCAAGCGCCTGGCGGCGCTGGAGGGGAAGTGAGCGGGGCCGAGGGTCGGAGATCGGTGGCTTACTGGACACAAATTAACCCAAAGGGTTTTAGCCCTCGCAGAGGGCGTCACAACCGTAGCCACGGGCGCGAGCCCGTGGGATTGTGGGAACAATAGAGACCCAAGCCCTCGCAGAGGGCGACACCAGAAGGCCGTCTTGTACCGCCGCCCTGCGGGGGCTTGACGATCTCGCCTGCCGTATCCACGGGCTCACGCCCGTGGCTACATAATTGCCATCCCCTGCGGGGATTATAAAAC
>CAILKC010000870.1 GCA_903834675.1 uncultured Victivallales bacterium
ATCCGGCCGGGACGCGCCGGATCGCCTGGAGGGCGGCCCTGCGTGGCCGCCGCAGCGCCGACGCAGCGGCGCCATCCAACGCCCTTCGTCCGCCGCGGCGGACGAGGGGCGGAATGGGAAGCGCTTTGGGTCATACGAGGTTGCTGCAAGTCTCCTACAAGCAAACCCCTACGGAGCTGACTTGCGCCCCAGAGTTCCGAGTCTGCTCGTATTCACGTGACGCAGGGCTATTTTCGAGGCGGTCCCCACAGCACCACGCCGAACAGGTCAACCTGTGAACAGCCCGCACCAACCGCGACGAAGCGCCTGCGCGAGCCGGTCCCGCGACCAGGAGTTGGTGCGTCTGCGACAGATGTCGATCGAGGACAGGATCAAGGCCGCGCTCTCGATGGGGGTACGTTTTTCATGGCTGCAGCCAGCAGTGAAGGACGAGACCGGGTGCCCGACGCCGAAATGATGCTGCGGGCAGCCGAAACAGTTGTCGGCATCCTCAAGCTTCAGCGGATCGAGGCCGTGGTCATTGGGGCGACGGCACTCGCGGCTTACCGCTATGTTCGCCAAACCGAAGACCTCGACTTGGGTGTCAACGCCGACCTGGCGAGCTTGCGTGCGGCGGTCACGTCGCTCCGGGGCGAGGGATTCTCGGCGGAACTGCGCGAGCCTGATGACAACGATCCTCTGGCGGGGGTCATCGACGTGAGGGGATCGTTCGGCCTCCTGCAGATCATCAGTTACGCGGACCGCTTTCCGGCGGTGATCGATGACGCGGTACGAGAGTCGACGCTGGTAGTTCGGCGGGGGAGCCCCCTGCGCTTGGTCCCTATCGCGCAACTCGTCGCCCTCAAACTCTACGCCGGCGGGTACAAGTCGAAGGCAGACATCGTGGAATTGCTGGCTCGCAACCCGGAAGTCGATCTGGCTGAGATTCGCGCGGTGTGCGACCGCTACCGCCTGCCGGGACTCGATGAACTCATCGCTGCCGCCTCGCCGTCCGGGACGTGAGGCGGCCACGCGGCACTCAGGTCGGGTCCATCCCGTGCGTCGGGACGCGGCCCTCTCCTCCCGAAACGGCCACTTTCCCCGAGTGAGGATGGCACGCGACCAAGAGAAATGGACAAGGGCCCGATGGCGTTCGCGGTCAGGCTGAAAGACCTTCCAAGAAACTCGCGGATCACGATCCTTCTCGAGCCCTACAGCTCGGTCATGTCCTGCATCCTCATGTTCTATGCTGCCCTCTACATGCAGGCAAACGGGCTCAGCGCCAAACAGATTGGCTTCATTGGCACGATCGGCGCCGCGGTCGGGTTGGGGCTGCAGTTCGCGGCGGCGCCGATCACCAACAGGCTGGGTCGGCGGCGCACCCTGACGCTGTTTTCCCTGATCTGCTGGTCCGTTCCCCTGCTGCTCTGGTCCCTGGCCAGCGGCTTCGCGTTGTTCCTGGTCGCCGCCGTCTTCTTCGCCTTCTCCAAGATCACCAGCGTGGCGTGGTATTGCGTCGTCACGGAAGATGTCGGCAACGACAGGAAAACAGAGATATTCGGGATCTTGGCGGTCATCGCTTCCATCGGGGGAGTGGCCACGGTATTGGCGGGGCCGCTGATCGACAGGTTCGGCCTGGTGCCTGCCGTGCGATGTCTTTATGCCTTCGCTTTTGTGAGTATGACGCTCATGTTCGTGATCCGCCATCTGCTGCTGACCGAGACGCAGGCCGGAACCACGCTGAACGACCTGCACGGCAGGCTGACAGTGTCTCAGGGCTTCCACAGGTACTGGCAGGTGGCGAGTGTGGGCTTGCGGGACAGGGAGTTCCTGCGTCTGGTGATGGCCTTCGCGCTGTTCAATCTCGCCATCAGCATGGGCTTTGTCCAGATCCTGTTCATCAATAACGTGTTGAAGCTGACCATGGCCGAGCTCTCCATGATCCCGGGAGTCGGGGCGATCGTCAGTTTCGTCCTGTTTCGCTATGCGGTTCCGCATCTGAGCGGGCGGCACGAGACGAGAACACTGAGTCTTTCCCTGGCGGCCTTTGCCGTGGGCACGTTCCTGATTCTGCTCGTACCGGTCGGGAATCTGTGGCAGACCCTCCTGGCTTCGGCACTGAGCGCCGCCGGCGCCTACGTGTTCCAGGTGTGTGTCAGCGCCGCCATGAACAACAGGATGGGGGTGCTGCATAAGGCAGACCTCTATTCTGCCGTGCAAGTGCTGGTCGCCCTTGCCATCATTCCTGGCGGCTACGTCGCCGGTGGCGCCTTTGGCCTCGACCCGCGCCTGCCGCTGGCGCTGATCGGACTGATAGCGGTGGCGGCCGCTGCCATAATCCTCGTCCCGTTGGGTCCACGACCCAGGGGAACCGAATGAAGGGTCGAACTGCGGGTGGTCAGCTCGAGCATCGCCCTCCACGAAATCCACGAATGGACCCGAGTCCAGGCCTACTTCTGGTCAAGAAGCAGGAACTGGGATGAGATGGGGAGGTCGTTCCAGAAGAGATTGAGGAAGCAGGCGCGGGTTCCCGCGGGCAGCGTCGCCTTCAGCAGAGCAGCCGTTCGTTCGGCTGGGAGTTGCTGCCACTGCTTCTTTTCGTAGAAACGACCGTCGCGGAGCGCGGGTGCGCTGAGGGTGTAATGCAGCTCTGCCTTACCGAGTACGCTCTGGTCAAGTTGGGCAAGGTTCGTCACCGTGGCTTCGAGTGTGTCGCCGGTTCGCCGGACGGGGCCGATTTTTGGCAGCAGTCCCTGTTGTTTGAGGATCATGTCGGCGAAGTGGAAATTGAGCGGCCAGGCCAAGCCCTCATTGCTGTGTCCTCTGGCCAGATCGATGCTCAAGACCGATTCCGCCTTGGTGGTCAGATCCACGGTTTCCTGCCAGCGGGGCAAAGGGAAGTTCAACTCATCGACCACCGCAGTCCGCAAGACGGGGGCGGTGATGTTCATGACGTGGTACTTAGGATCGAAGGGGGTGTCCTGCCAAAAGCCGGCGGCGTAGGCGCTGATGACGCATTTGAAGCGCTGGTCGTAGTCGGCCACCGTGAGGGCGAAGAAGCCGCCCCAGGAGGCACCGACAAGGCCGATCTTGTCGACATTGATATCGGGCAATGAGCGCAGCAGGCTGTGGCAGCGAATGATGTTGGCCACCGCATCTTTGTAGGAGTAGTACGGGGCAACCGTGTTGGGAACCACCTTTTGCCGTTCTTCTGTCTTCTTCTTGATCTCGGGGAACAGACCATACCAGTCCAAGGAGATGGCCGCATAGCCTTTCGCGTTCCAGTCTCGTACATAGCAGGCAAGGGCGGTGCCGCCGCCCCCGTGAACCAGGACCACGGCGGGCCAGCCCTGAGCCGGCGCCGGGCCGGCGGGAGCGGCATAGTAGGAGAAGATACTGACCGGCTCGCCGTTGAAGGGCTCGCCGGCAAAGATGATGGCCTGGCAGCCGGGCTCGTTGTAGGCCTCGTGTTGGTTCACGGACATGATCTTGGGTGGCTGGTACAAGCGCTCAAGTTCCATGGTCGGGGCTCCAATTTTGGGTTCGTTGCCGGCTAGGAGGCAGACGGAGCAGGCCATGCCCAGGAAGGCAACCGCGTTCCATTTCATGATCAGACTCCCCGCCAGATACTTGCTTACGACCATAGCGGGTTCTCCTCCTCGTAGGGGGTTGAGGGCAGGTTCTGGTGCCTCGGTGTCAAACAAGAGGATGCTTCCCCTCCCTTGGCGTAGCCTGGCCAGGAACAGAAGGCATGGGCCAGACTCCAGCACCGCGACAAAGGCGCGCCGACGCAGGCGGCAGAACCTAGTCGCGGGGCGCTGGGAGCGCAAGAGAAGGACGGTCCGGGCCAGGGCTGTTCCAAGAAAGAGCCCCCGCTGGATCTGGCAGGCGTCTCCCATGATGCTGCTTGCCGCCCTGGAGCCCGCGATGCCCAGCCCGTTTCGGGCGGGTTCGCGGTATCCCT
The DNA here is from genome assembly GCA_903834675.1 of uncultured Victivallales bacterium. Next base: position 3,944 of record CAILKC010000870.1, read on the forward strand.
CTGCCGCCCTGGAGCCCGCG
>CAILKC010000871.1 GCA_903834675.1 uncultured Victivallales bacterium
CGGTTGGGGTTGCCGTCGCGGTTGACCGTGGGTTGGCGGACCTGCGCTTGGATGAACGTCCTCAGCACCAGCACCACAATCGGTGCAGACCGCCGCGGCGGAAGACGCGGCGGGGGTCGGCGGCTGGCGCTACCCATTGCCCGGTGACTCCGGTGTATACGACGCGGCGCATATCCAGGCAGATAGTCAGCCCTACTTGCGGTTGGCGTCGACCAGGCCGACGAAGCCCGGTCCACCGGCGCCCACGTAGCCGCCGCTGGCCCCGCCTGGCGACGCGGTCACCCAGAAGGCATAGAGCTCGCCCCGGTCCTGCTGGAAGCGGAAGCGCACGGCCTGCCCCTGCACCTGGCTCAGGTCGGCCGCCCGCCAGCGGACCTCGGCACACGTGCTATTGCCCAGGAAGGGCAGGCACTCCGCGGCGCCGAAGCCGGCGATGGCCTTGCCGTCTGGCCCGACGACCTCCGCTCTGAACTCCGAGCCCGCCGTGTTGGCATTCACGAACAGACGGCTGCCGCTGAAGCGCAGCGGGCGGGTCAGCAGGGTCGCCCCGGGGAAGCGTGAGCGCATGGACGCGAAGCCGTCCCGGCGCAGCTTCGCCAATCCTACGGCGCCGTTGGCGTAGGTGCCATTGAGGTACCAGGTCCCGCCGACGCGGTTGGGGTCTCCAGCGTAGGCCGAGTAGTAGAACCAGAGCTCATCGCCGACCACGTGGCACATGCCGGCGCTGGATTCGACGTAGCCGTATTCCCAGGAGCCGGGTTCGCGGCGAGCGCCGATAAAGGCCCGGCGGTCGGGGCGGTGCCAGTGAAAACCGTCCCGGCTGTAGCCCACGGTCAGTTCGGTCAGTTTGGGCAGGCCGACCTTCTCGCCGATGTGGTTCGGGGGGCCTTTGAGGATCTGGTGGAAGCCGAGCAGCACGCTCTCGTAGGCGATCGCATCGAGGTTGTACAACTCGGGGTAGCAGTCGACGCCCTCGTCCATGCAGTCGGCGCGCAGCCAGTGCGGCGGCTGGCCGTTCGCCCAGCCGCCGCTGCGGAGAAAATCGTCATGCTCCCAGTAAAAGCGACTGCGCCAGGCCGTCGGGTGCCAGGCGCGAATACTCTGCACCCATTTCCGCCGAAACGGGTTGTAGAACAGCGTGCTGCGGTCGTCCATGTCTCCGGTGGGCTGCGGCGAGCTCCAGTGGATCCCGTCCGGCGAGGTCAGCAGCCAGCCGGGGAAACAGCCCTTGCCCGGCGGATTCGGTTCACGGAGCAGCATCTTGAAGCGCGCCGCGGGGGTGCTGGTCTCGTGGTCGATCACGACGCTGCCGGAGTCGGGATGGAGGTCGCGCGGCAGGCACAGGTTGGTTCCCGGCACCACATCCAGGGTGGGGCGTTCCCAGTGCACGCCATCGGCGCTGGTGGCGTAGGCCAGGTGCCCCAGGTATCCCGTCATGTACCACATCTTGAAGAGACGGTCCGCGCCATCGAACCACACCCCGCCGCACTTGGCCACCGCGCAGGGCGGATAGGCCGGGTCGAGTTCCTCCCGGCTCTGCGGAAAAAACACCGGGTTGCACGGGTATTTCACCGGCTGATGGAAGGCGCGGGTCATGGTGGTTGCGCCGGCATCGACCAGGAAGTCGTCGACGAAGAGTTGTCGGCCCAGGTCGATGGGAATCACCGCCGGGGGCGTCTCCAGATAGGGCACGCGTTGCGGCTGCGAACTGCGCAGATCCACACCGCGCGGCGGCCATTCGGCCGGTAGCACGATGCCATTGTAGAGCGTTTCGCTCATGCTGTGGGTGCCTTCTGTTCGTGGGCCAGTCAGGCGCCAGCGTCGGGCGCAAGCCGGAGTTCGGAGCGGGCGATGATCTCATTCTGCAGGCGTACACTCAGGGTCACAAAACGCGCTGCGAAGCCGCTGACGCGCACGACCAGGTCGGCGTGGGCGGCGGGCTGCGCTTGGGCCGCACGCAGGAGGGCGCTGTCCGCGACATTGATCTGCACCTGCAATCCGCCCTGCGCGAAGTAGACGCGCAGCAGCGCCTCGATGGCGTCCAGGCCAGTGCGGTTCGCGACCGCATCGCGGCTGAAGCGCAGGTTGAGGGTCAGTGCGCCGGTGCAGCGCCAGTGATCGAAGGCGGTGACGTCGTGCAGGATCGAGGTGGGGCTCTCGATGGCGACCTCGCCGCGCGGGCCGATGCTGGAGACCAGTGCCTCGCCGCGGCGCCGGCCATCCGGCAATGGCCCGACGCAGTCGGCCCAGTCGTGGTACAGCGTCCAGACGAGCAACCCGGCCCGGTGGGGTCCGCCGCGCGGGTTGGTCGAACGCTCGACCCCGGTGAAGAAGCTGTGCGCCACGCGCCGGACCAGATCCTGGGCTTCCGCCGTGCCGTCGCCGTAGGCCGGCCGCAGCACCTGCAGGCGGCGGCGCAGGCCTTCGTCGTCTGCGAAGTTCGCATCAACCTTATTAAGAAGGTCTTCCAACGTCATTTCGTGGGTGTCGTAGACGAGACGGCGCAGGTTGAGTAAGGAGTCGACGACGTGCGCGAGCCCAATGCCCTGCACCTCGGTGAAGTTGTAGCGCGCGCCGCCCTGGGTGATGTCCTGGCCGCGCTCGATGCAGTCGTCCACGATGGACGACAGGAACGGAAACGGGCTATGTAGACTGGCGAGGGTATCCGTCGTGTTGTCCGAACGCGCCATCAGGCCCAGAAAGTACGCGACCTGCCGCTCGTAGGCGGCGCAGAGCCTCTCGAACGTGTCGAGTGTCGACGGCGCGCCGGTGGGCGGCCCAAGCCTTTGGCCGGTGCGCGGTTCGCTGCCGTCGTGCAGCGCCAGTTCGAGGCACTTGGGCAGGTTGAAGAAGTTCCCCACCCACGGGTGACAGCAGCCCTCGACGCCCAGTTCGACGCAGCCGCCAGGCACGACGTCGACGGCGTCTTCCGCCGCAACGCCGGCGGCAGTCATGGCCCGGATGGCGGCCGGGTCGCCGTAGAACGCCGGTTGGCCGAACCCCTGGGTGGCGAGTGTCGTGGCGCCGCGGAAAAACGACCGGTCGATGTCCGGGTGCCAGCGCACCGACAGGCTAGGCACAGCGCTACGGAACTCGTCCATCAGCTCCAGGCAGACGTAGGAAAGCTCGTTGACGGCATCGCCCCCGTCGCGAGCCGTGCCGCCGAGGGTCAGGTTCAAGACCTGGAGGCCGCAGAACTCGTTGAGCTTGACCCAGAAGCAGGCGACCCACTCGGCGGCTGCCTCCCGGGACAGGCCTGCATCGCGGTCGGCTTTCCAGTAGGGCCAGAGGTACTGGTCGAAGCGGCCGAGCGCGAAGGCGGCCGTGCTTTCACCCTCTTCCATGCACTCGAGCAGGTAGGCGAACCAGGTGAGTTGCAGGGCGTCGTGGAGTCCGCGGGCCGGCGCGTGGGCGACGTGTTGGCAGACCGAGGCCACCGTCGCAAGTTCTGCCTGGCGGACCGGGTCGCTCTCACCTGCAGCCAGATCTCGGGCCAGCCCGGCGTAGCGCTCGATGAAGTGCGACGCGGCGCGCAGCGTGATCGCCATGGCCTCGCGCTCGAGCCGTTGCGCCGCGCTCGCGTCCGGGCGCGGGGCCTCGACCTGCTGCAATACGCCGTCCAGGCCCGACCCGAGCAGACGCCGGAAGTTCGGCGTCAGGTGACCGGTCTTGTGGCCGGAAGAGAACACCCCGGCGCGCAGGGCGGCGCGTTCCTCGGGCAGGCGTAGCGGGTCCTGACTCGGCATCAGCGAGACCCCAGCGGGCGGGTTCGCGGGCGGTTCGCTGGCCGGATGCAGGCCGACGATCAGCTCGCCAGCCTGGATCTCGACGGGGATGCGGCGGAGCAGGTTATCAAAGGCCAGTGCGAGCCGGGTCTCGGCCGGGCGGTCGGCGCTGGCGCGCAGCGACTCGCCCCAGCAGACCCGGCGCCGCCAGAAGGAGCCGCTACGGCGCTTCGCTTGTGCCAACAGCCCGTGTAGGCGCGGCGTCATCAGGCCTTGGCCTCCAGCGTACTAGGGTCCGCGGTGGCGTCGGGATATGGAGTGGTTCTTGGGTATCTGCGGCGGTTCATTCGTTCCCTCCACCCAGCACTCCGCATCACTTCCGGGTTCAAGATGCTGTGGCTGCCGGTTAGAGTCAAGCTCACTGCCCGCACGGGCGGGCTGTTTCAAGGTGACGACTCCGGTGCAACTGCGTCTCCTGCCCCAACGGGGTTGGGTCAGGGTGCCAAGACGCAACCCCGTTGGGGTAGGAGGCCATAAGCCCATTTGACCCAGGGTAGCGGCACCCTGGCCGCAACCCTGGGCTCTGGGCCACAGCCCCGTTGGGGCAGGGACAAGCACCTGAGTTGTAACCTGAGTAGTTACGCTTCAAGAAAGAGTGCCCCGCAGGACCTCGCTGCCTGCCGCAATGGCCACGCGCGTCCCCCCTGGAGCCCGCGCTGCCGAGCCCGTCTCGGGCCGGTTCGCGGTAACCGCCGTCTGTAAGACCCCCGGGACGGCAGAAGCCCCGGCAGAGCCGGTGCGGACCGCCGGCTCCAGGCACACGCCGGCGGTTGCCCAAGCGGAGCTTTCTTGAAGCCCTGCCGCACCGGAGCAATGCCCCGAGGCCGTGGTGTTGATGCGCTTGCGCCGCTATGGTTCTGCTCCATGCACGGCAACCTGAACGCGAGCTGTCCGGAGGACTGGCATGTCGACGACAGACGACGGTGTGTACTTCGCCCAGATTACGGACATCCATGTCGGCAATAACACGCTCAACGGCGAGGCCGCAAAGCGCAACCTGCGCTGGGCCCTGGCGGAGATCGCGGCGCTGCAGCCCCAGCCGCGCTGCATCCTGGCCACCGCGGACCTGGTCTGTTCCGGCCGACGCGCCGAACTGGAGGAGTACCGTGGACTGGTCGCCGGGGCCGCGCTGCCGATTCATGCGTTGCCCGCCAACCATGACCTCTGGGGCGAGACGGGTGATGCGGTCTGGCAGGAGCTGATCGGTCCGCTGCGGCAGGTGGTCGAGGTCGGCGAGCTGCGCCTGATCTTGCTCCAGGATATCCGTCGCAAAGCCGAAGGCGGCTGGCGCGCCCAGATGCCGCCAGCCGAGCTGGAGTGGCTCCGCGCCCAACTCGGCGCCTGGCCGCGAGGTCGCAGCGTGGTCGCCATCCACGCCCCGATCCTGCGGCAGGCGGACGATTTCCACGACGTCTGGCGCGAGGGCAATGCCGAGGCTTTTCTGACCGTGCTGCGGGAACATCAAGTGCTGGCTCTGCTTACCGGGCATTGGCACCGGGTCAACGAATGGAACATCGACGGCGTGCGCCTGATCAACGCCGGGTCGCTGGTGGGCTGGCAATGGACGGGCATCCCGCCGTACTACTCCTTTCCGGTTCGGGCCGGCTACATGCTCTATCACTACCGCGACAGCGTTCTGCGCGGCTTCTGGCGCGAGCTCGTGTCGCAGGAGAACCGGCCGGACGTGCAGGCGAACCTGGTTCGCATCGGTCCGGTGCATACGGGTGGGCCACGGCCCCAGGTACGGCCCGCGGAGGTTTTCAGCCGCGTTCGGCTGAGCGTGCAGACGTGTGCGTTGACGCGGCAGGTCGAGGCGGTCGAGTGGAGTCTGGTCAAGGGGCAGTGGCAGGCCATGACCAAGAGCTTCTGCGGTCTCTGGAGTGAATGGGAGGCAGAACTCGAGCCGCGCGCCTTCCGCGGCGGCGAACAGGTTCTGGCGATCCGCGCCATCAGCCAAGGCAAGCCGGTTGCCTATGACGCCGTTCCGGTTCGGCTGGCTGAAGCCCAGAGCCCGCCTTTGGTTGCAGCCCAGGCTGGAGCCGAGACGGTCTTCGAGCTCTACTACCTGCCGGAGTGAATTGTCCACCCGCCCCGGCTCGCAGTTTGTGGCGGCCGGGAGCTAACGCGAGACGAGACTATGGCAAACAAGCGCATCGGGCTCATGGGCTGCGGCACCGTGGCCGACTACGGGCACGCCCCAGCGATTCAGCAGACAGCGGGGTTGGAACTGCAGGCGCTGTTCGACCCCCATGCTGGTCGGTTGCAGGCGCTGCAGGCCAAGTTTGCGGTGCCGCAGGCAAGTACGGACCTGGAGACCTTTTTCAACTCCGGGATTGACGCGGTGGTCATCACCTCGCCGGCGCCCTGTCATCGCGACAACGTGCGCGCTGCCGCCCGCCACGCCAAGCATGTGCTCTGTGAGAAGCCGCTGGCCATGAGCGTCAACGAGTGCCAGGAGATGGTTGACGCGGCGCGGGCCGCCGGGATCATGCTGTTCACCGCCTTCGACTATCGTTTCAGCCCGGTTTCGTTGAAGATTCGGGAGCTGGTTCGGGCGCGGGCCGTGGGCGAAGTCCGCTCGCTGCGTCTCATCTACGTCTGGAACCTGCACGGCAAATACGTCCGGAACGCGGCGGGCGAACGGGTCGAGAGCGAACGTCGGCGCGGTCGGATGCTCGAGGGTGGGCCGATGGTCGACTGCGGCGTGCATCAGATCGACCTGGCCCGGTTCTGGCTGGGCAGCGAGATCGCGCGCTGGTCGGCCGCCGGCGCCTGGGTCGACGAGTACGAGGCCCCGGACCACATGTACCTGCACCTGGACCACGAGAACGGCGCCCACACCACCGTCGAGATGAGTTTCTCGTACGCCCACACCGCGGCTGAGCCTGTGCGCCAGTTCGTCTACGAACTCATCGGGACGGAGGGTCTGATCCGTTACGATCGCGAGGCCAAGCTCTTCGAGGTCCGCGACTCACAACGTACGACGGTGCTCGAGGTCTACCCGGAGAAGAACTTTGCGGGCATGTATGCGGCCTTTGCCGCGGCGCTCCACGCGGGCCATTCGGAGGTGTTGCCCAGCGGCTATGACGGCTTGGTCGCGGCGCGCGTCTCCCGGGCCGCCACGGAGCAACTCATCCGCGACCGTTTCCGGCCGCACCACCCCGCCTCGCGGTGAATCGGTCGTGGGGTGGAAACCCCCATCACGATCATTTTGAGGGCAGTTTGGTGTCCGGCCCCAGGAGGATGATGCCGGCGTTGCCGACCAGCCAGGTGTACTGGCCGGTTGCCTGCCACAGCAGCCACTTGTCGTCGGTGGGTTTGCGGACCGACAGATTGAACTCCAGGCGCTCGTGCAGCGCCGGGTCTACGCCGAGCGCGGCAAAGGGGATGCGCCACTCGGCGGTCCAGCGGCTTGGGGTCACGATGCGGGCGGCGTACTCGACCCCGGTCGCGGCGCGTTTCACGGCGGCCTCGGGGGCGCCTGCCTCGGCGCTGCTCTCGAACTTGCCGCTGGGATAGCCGCGCAGCACCAGGATGGGCGCCGTCTTGCCGAGGGCGGGGTTGCGCACGGCCACCTCGACGGCGTCATCGGCTCCCCACTGCTCGCCGCTGCGGATGGGCTGGGTCGGGTCGACGGGGTTGTCCACGGCGAGGTAGAGGGCGGTCTCGTCGCGGCTCAGCCAGGCCAGGCTGGCGGGCTCTAGCGCCTCGCCCGCGAGGCCTTGGGCGATACGGATGCCGCGCTGGGGATCCAGCCCAGCCCACTCCGCGGCGGTCAGATTGCCGTCGATGGCGATGGCAGCGGCTTTCGGCGGCACCCGGTACTGCTGCGCTGGCTTGAGTCGGGCCGCGCTGACTGGCGCGGCGGCCGGCGGCGTGGGCGGGCGTTCCCGCAGCCGGTGCTGGACCGGCCACGAGGCCCGTTCCGGGCTGGCGTACAGGCCGATGCGCTGCAGCGGAATCTCCTTGAAGCCCAAGGCCCAGGCCGGTGACTCGGGACGTAGGCGGAAGTCGCCGCGGGCGGCGTTGACGAAAAGCGGGTCCTCCCCCAGCAGGTTGTCGGTGAAGGTGACCAGGGGCCGCGAGCGCCCGTCGATCTCGTCCCAGCGCCCACCGACCTGAAGATTACGGGCAACGACGTTACCCTTCGGCGCCATGGGATCGTCGACGAGTAAGGTGGCCAGTTGCGGATAGCGGACGCTCCAGGGCGGTTGCAGGTACGGCAGCGACTTCAATTCGCTGATCAGGCCATCCTTGCTGCCGGCCATCCAGCCCAGTCCACGGGAATCGATATGCAGCGCCGGGTTGCAGTCGACGAAGACGTTGTTCTCGATGAGGCTGTCACGTCCGCCGCCGATGAAAGCGGCCCGGGGGACCTCCTGGAAGAGATTCCCGTAGAGGTGGATGGAGGAGAAAGCGTCGTCGAGGTAGACGCCCATGCAGCCGCGGCCTTCGAAGCCGTAGATGTGGTGCAGGTAATTGTAGCGGATGACGTGGCCCCGCATGGTCCAGGTTTCGCTGGCGCCCGTGGTGTAGACCGCGCCGGCGTCGTTGGCCTGGTAGACCACGCTATGAATCTCGTTGAAATCGATCGTGTGTTCGTTGCCGGTGAAGCCGATGGCTACATGCGGCAGGTCGTGCAGCAGATTGTGGGTGGCGCTCAGGCCGACGCCGGTGAGCTGGATGCCGGGCTTGTAGAGCAGGTTCCAGCGGCTGCAATGGTGGATGTGGTTGTTCTCCGCGACGTGCTCACCGGGGGTGAGCGTGCGCCGGTCGCCGCCGGTCATGGCGATGCCGCCCTCGCCGAGCTGGTAGAGATCGCAGCCGACGACCCGATGGCTGGTCCCGCCGTTGACCTCGACGCCCGCCTTGCCGAGGTTGCGCAGGACGCAGCCACGCACCTCGCAACGGCTGCCACCGGTGAGGGTGATCGCCGTGCCCCGAGCCGCTTCTACGATGAGGCCGGAGAGGGTCACATGCGCCACCTCGCGAAGCTGGATGGGGTTGGAGATTACCGACACGAGCGTATCGCCTTCGCGGATGCCCTCCGGCGGCCAGAAGTAGAGCATGCCGGCCTCCCGGTCCAGATACCACTCGCCGGGCGTATCCAGTTCGCAGAGCAGGCCGAAGGCGTAGTACCACTGGCCTTTGCGGAAGCCGTAGCTGTGGACGGGCTCCTTGGCCAAGGTGATGGTCTTTTGGGTCGTGTCGATCGCCGCGACGCGCAGGCGTTGGTCAGCCCAGTCCCAGAACCAATACCCGTGCAGCCAGATGTCCTTCTCGGCCGCCCAGCGTGCTGGCCGGTCGCCCTCGTAGACGAACTGACCCACGCGGCTGCCCGGGACGTTGTGGATCTTCCAGCCATCCTGCACGCAGAGTTCGGCGATGCGGCTGTAGCCTTCGTTGGGCCAGCGCGCCAGCGTCATCGGCGTGTCGCGGAAGAAGAGCTCCAGTCCGGCGTCCGATTGCGCCCAGTTTGGCGCTGTCAACGGCGGGAAATCCGTCAGGCCCTGGGCGCGCAGGTCGGTCTGCATGACCTTGCCGCGGGCGGCCGGGTCGAGCCGGTCAAGGATGGCCGGGTTGTCGACCGGCTGCCACCCCGAGATGGTGCGACCGCCGATCAGGCGCACCTCTTCGCCGCCGGCGGCCTGGTAGGTGATTGGGGCTTCGGCCGTTCCCGAGTCCGCGGCCTCAAGGGTAAAGGGCTGCTGCAGTTCGTGTCGGCCGCCACGGAGGGTCACCGAGACTCCACCCTTGGGCAGGGCGCCGGCAGCCTTCAGGGCCCGGACCGCCTCACGGGCGCGCTCCAGGGTGCGGAATGGGCCATCGGCGCCGTTGGCGCTTGGATCGGGCAGACTCCCGCTCCAGGCGTCGTTGCCATTCACCGCCACATAAAATCCCATCGCGAAGCCCTCCTGTGCCGTGGGTTGTGCCGCCCGCGCCGTGGCGCAGCCCGTCCCGAGCAGCCCCAGCGCCAGTCCGCTCAGCGCCAACCGCCAGCCGCGGCGGCGCCCCGACGACCCACTTGCGACCTGTCGCTGTGTCATCTGCGTTCTCCCTCTGTATCTCGAACAACAGCCTGGGCCCAACGGCCCTCGGGGCGTGGTCAGCCGGGAAGAGCCGATTCAGCTTTCAGCCAGTCGCGCAGGGCGCGGTAATCGGTCTTGCCGGTGCCCAACACCGGAATGGCCTCCAGGCGCACGACTCGGCGCAGGTTGTAGAGGGCGGAGAGGCCCGCTTCACGCAGGCAGCGGTTGGCGGCCTCGCGGTCGAGCGCCAGGCTGGTGAAAAGCACCAGTTCGGGGTTGAGCTCCTGCGCCGTACTCTCGACCGCCAGCACCGGCTTGTCCTCGTTTCCGCTGAGGAAAGAGCGCGCCAGCACCTCCTCAATGGCCGGCAGGGAGATCATCTCGCCGCCCAGCTTGACGAAGCGCTTCAGTCGGCCCGCGAAGGTGATGACGCCGTCCGCCGCCTCGGTCACCAGATCGCCGGTGCGATACCACGAGACGCCTTCGAACTCGACGAAGGGCGAGGCGCCCTCGTAGCGCAGGTAGCCGGCAAAGACACTCGGGCCGCGCACCAGCAGCATCCCCTGGCTGCCCGGCGCCACGCGCTGGCCGCTCTCGAGGTCCTGAACCGCGTAGGTGAATGAGGGCAGGATCTTGCCCACGGTGCCCGGTCGAGGCGCGCTCTCCTGGTTGAGCGCCACGGCCGGCGAGCACTCGGTGATGCCATAGCCCTCCAGCACCGTCACCTGCGGGCAGCGCTTGGCGAGGGTTTCGTAGACGTAGGCCGGGCATTTTTCGGCGCCGGACACCACGATGCGGAGGGAACGGAGTTGGGCCTCGGTCGCGGCGCGCAGGATGCCGTTGAGGAACGTGGGCGTCCCGACCAGCAGCGTGATGCCATAGGCGTCGAGTAGACGCGCCAACATCGCGCTTTCGGTGGGGTTGGCGTGATAGGCGGTCGGGATGCCGTAGCAGAGGGGCATGAACAGGGTGCAGTTCAGGCCGAACGAGTGGAAGGGCGGCAACATGCCGATCAGGCGGTCGCTGGGGTGGAAGCGCACCACCGCGGTCAGGTCCCGCATGTTCGCCAGCAGGTTGGCATGCGTGAGCGGCACCGCCTTGGGCAGACTCTCGGAACCGCTGGTGAACAGCACCACGGCCGGGTCGCCTGGCCGGGCGTCCGCCAAGGCGGTCCAGTTGACATAGCTTCTCAACCCGGCAGACAGCTTGGCCGATAGGGGCACGGCAGCCGCCATTTCCTCAAGGTAGACAAAGCGGTCCTTGACGCCGGCCAGATCCATTCCCGAGGCTTCGAGTTTCTGCACCAGGCGGCGGACGGTGAGGACCTTGCGCACCTCGGCCAACTCAAGACAGTGGAGCAGGTTACGGGGCCCGACGGTCCAGTTGATCATCACCGGCGTCTTGCCCGCAAACAGGGTGGCCAGGGTGGCTACGCTGGCCCCGACGGAGGCGGGCAGCATGATGCCCAGACAGTCTCCCGGCAGAGCCCGCAGCCGCGGTTGCAGGACCAGCACCCCCGCAATCACCTCGCGGTAGGTGCGCACGCCGCTGTTCTGATCGGCCAGGATGACCCGGCCCGGTCCCCGGCGCGCCTGGGCCAGGAAGACGGCAGGGATCGTCTCGCCGACCGGCAGAAAGGGCGCGACCCCGGGGCGCCGCGGGCGGGACCAGGACGGCGGGATCGGCCGGAGTGCGGCGCTGCTGACCGACAGCATGGTGCCGCAAGCCGCCAACAGCAGATCGCCCACCGTGGCCAAGCTGGTCGTGCCCTCCATGGGAAAGCCAAACTCGGTTTCCAGCCAGAGCGCGAGGTCGAGCAGCGCCAGGCTGTCCAGGGCCAGGTCCCGGGCCAGCCGGTCGCTCTCCTTCAAGGCCTCGACCGGCCGCCCCGTAATCCCGGCCAGGTGCTGGAGAACAAGCGCGCGAGTCCCGGCCGGAACCGCCTCCAGGTCGCCCCCCAGAGCGGCCACCGAGGGCTCCGCGACAGCCCGTGTCCCGCCCCGCTCCCAGAGCGTGTGGGGAACATAGGTATTGGCGGGCGCATCCTGATTGTAAAACGCCTCGAGGCTGCGGTTGAGGGTGTTGCGGTCGGCGCCGCGGGGCAGCTCGGCGGGCTCGTGCAGTTCCACGCTGACCTGGCGGCGGGGCGAGAAGAAGACCCCATTGGCAAGCAGATAGCCGCACGCTTGCCGTGCCACCCGACCGAGGTCCGGCTGGCCTGCCGCCCGACTCAGCAAACTGCCCCAGAGGCCGCGGGTCCGCACCAGGACCACACGGGCCTCCGGCACCGCCTGGATAATCCTGGCTGCAGCGCTGGCGCCCCCGAGATCCTCCCGGGACTGGTGGCTGAGGTGTCCGGCGGGGTAGAGCATGACATTCTCACCGCGGCGCAGGGCCTCGATGCAGAGCTGCAAGGCCCTCTCTACCTCTGGCCGGCAGGCCTCGCCATAGCGCGCCACATCGGGAAGCGGGTACGTCCCCAAACGCCGGATAATCCAGCCCAGAACAGGCACCGCGATGCGGTCGCGGTCCGCCAGAGTGTGGGGCGAAAAGCGCCCGAACAGGTGCGTCACCACGATGGGCGGATCGATGAGCGCCGGATGGTTGGGCAGAAAGAGAATGCCCCGGGTGCCGCGCCGGGCCACGTCCTCAACGCCCAGGAAACGGACGCGGTAGCGCAGGCTGAGCAGCAGCCGCCCGATGGCCATCAACAAGGCGGCGATGATATCCTTTTTCGGCGTGGTCATGGGGCTCCGCGGTCGTGCTTAGCGCGGCCTGATCCAGTCCCCGGCAGGCGCCCCTCACCATATCCTCTGGCTTGTCCGCTGCAATGCGGGGTGGCGCCACCCAGGCGCCCGTGCGCCTGGGGTGGTTGGCCCGCGGTCCGCGGCGAACTTCACTGGCATTACGGCGGGGCTGGTGCCACCCTTGCAGGGAACGCCGCTGCCGTGTACGGTGAACCTGGCCGAAGACGGATGGCAGGCGAGGGCGGAAGCACGCGCCAACCCTATTCCATCCAGGATCTCGCGCGGGTTCAATGTGAGGGTTTGGGGGAGGGCCGATGGATTCAGAAACAGCGTATGGCGCGGGCCTTCAGCCCTTGGGGTCCTTTTCGTCCCCTACCTAGGCCGTTGGCCTAGGCTGGTATGGGTCGGGGCTTTGCCCCTCTGGAGCGCCAAAGGCGCGGGATCATACCAGCCTGGGGCAAGCGCAGCGTCGCCCCAGGACACCATCGAAGGCAACAACCCTGAGCGCCAAGGGCGCGGGGTCATACCAGCCTGGGGCAAGCGCAGCGTCGCCCCAGGACACCATCGAAGGCAACAGCCCTGAGCGCCAAAGGCGCGGGATCATACCAGCCTGGGGCAAGCGCAGCGTCGCCCCA
>CAILKC010000872.1 GCA_903834675.1 uncultured Victivallales bacterium
CAAGCGTCTGCAGTTGTGGATCTACGTCTGCCTCGGAGCCGTCATTGTGACGTTGGTGCTAGTGATCGTGATGTTGCTGGCGCGACCGCGCAGCTCGGACAAGACACGCATGACCCGGACACCACCGTTCACGGTAGCGGCGCCCCCGCCGCCCCCCGCACCGTTCCCGCCTTCAAGCCCGGTCGTGGCCGCCCCGCCCGTCCCCCCGACGGGCGACGAGACGCGGACGTCCCCCAGGCCGGTGTTCGGGCCACCGAGTGAAGTCACCGTAGTCAAACCAGACATATTTTCCGGCAACTCACGGGAGCTCGATGAGAGGACGCAAGTCGGGCTGCCGGGAGTTCTCGTGGTGAAATCCGGACTGCCCGGAGACGTCCGTAAGTTGTACCTCAAGGGGCCGAACGAATGCGTGATCGGGCGGAAAAAGCGCATGGGGACCATGCCGCCGAACCACATCGGGCTGGACCTTACCTCCAAGGGTGACCAGGCCAACCTCATGTCGGAAAGACAGATGACGCTACGGTATGATAACGTAAAGAATCAGTTCACTGCGATTAACACGGGCAAGAACGACTGCTTGGTCGGAGGCCAGCATCTCGCCGCAGGCGGCCAGGTGGTTCTGACCGAAGGTATGGAAATCAGCCTGCCGCCTGACGTCGTTTTGGAGTTCTCTACCAAGCTGTAACTGGACTGTTGTTGGGCCAATGAGACCAGGCCACGTTAGCGCTTTCGCTCAGGCATGTACCTCAGAAGCTGTAAAGAAATCGGAGTCGGGGTCGGGATCGCTATCGGTATCGTGCCTGGCTGAACCACGTAAAGTGGATTGCGGACGGCGGCGCGGGCATTTCTTCACAGCTTCTCAGGGAATACTTGCGGCTTGTGTTCCTGATGGGACTTCCAAGTACCGGCCAGATACAGCTACCGGTTCCCGGCTTTCACGTGTGACGTCCCGGCTCGCAGAGCTAAGCCGAGACCGTGAGGCTTCGTGGTCGTTCTGTTTCTGCGCGTGTACCGAGGGACCGGTGGTCGCCGCCAACGCCGATAGGGACGGCTTCGCAATGGCCCCGGGATGTTTTCACCGATGAACGCGAGGAATGGGCATGTCGATGAACATCACCTTCGGAGAGCGGACCGAAACCAATGCGCGTCCCTTTAACGCGGATCGTTGCTTCGCGGGGACGGTGCCAACTCGCGATGGTCACCAACTGGCGCTCTGCTGCGTGGCGGACGGGGTCGGCTCGTGCGACCAAGGCGCACGGGGTGCCGACATCGTCATCGAGCACCTCAAGGAGACCCTGCGGAATGGGGAATTCCAGGAGCTGGAGCAGCTCGTTCCTGCGGTCGAGGGCTGGTGCCTGGAGGCGAACCGCCGCATTCTTGCGGTGGCAGAAGGCTCTGAAGGGAGCAAGGCCTATACCACCTTCACAGGGGTTATCCATTGTGCCGGTCGAAGCCTGCTTATCCATGTCGGCGACAGTCGTGCATACTGGCTCACCGAGGGTTCATCCCGTTGCCTGACGGCTGATCATACCCACGCGAACTACGCCCTGGCAAGCGGGGTCTCGGCCCAGCACATCCAGCCCGATGACTGGCGTACGCTGGCGCGCTGTTTCGATGGTCGCAAGGATGCCAGTGTGGACCTTCGTCTGGACGTCATACCGGCGAATGAAGAGGGGTGGATCCTGGTGACCAGCGATGGGGTGCATGACCGGGTCGGGGAGGAAGGTATGCTGACGGTCGCGAGCTATGCGCCAAGTGCGGCAGAGCTGGCTGGGCGGCTGGTCGGGGCAGCGGTGCGCAATGGCAGCCGTGACAATGCCACGGCTGCCGTGATGCGGCTCGGGGATATCCCCCAGACGGAAGCGCGCGCACTGCCGTGGCGAGACGAGAACGACACCACCCACGGCGATGACGCCACGGTTGAGGCCGCGGCAGGCACGACGCGGCTGCGGCG
The DNA here is from genome assembly GCA_903834675.1 of uncultured Victivallales bacterium. The sequence continues at coordinate 1,955 of CAILKC010000872.1, forward strand.
GTGGATTGCGCTGGTGCTTGTGCTGCTGCTTCTGTTCGGCCTCTGCTTGGCCTTGATCTTTGCCTGGCAGGCCGGGGTCGAGGAGGGTGCGGGGCAGGAGCAACGGCCCCGCACCGTGCCTGGGACCGGCGCCGGCGCCAACCTCGGGAGGGGCTTGCCTGCCGAGGCGGCTGGGAAACCGGGAATCTAGCCACCTGGCGGTGCGCAGGTATGCGTGCACTGAGACTCCAGTTCCAGGCCTGGTCGGTCACCGCGCTGTTCTGCGTCGCGGCGGGGGCGACGCCAACCGTGCCGGCCGACTACGTCCTAGTCGTGACGAACATCAGGGAAGCCACGTGCCGCTATAACGGCCAGCCGGCCAGCCTCAACGAAGAGTTTGGCGCCGGGGCGTTCCCGCAGGGCTCTGGCGGCCCGGCGGGCGCAGGATACGGCGTGTATGTTCCGGTGCCGGTTGGCAGCAAACCTGTGGAGGTCGTCTGCGAGCTGGGTTGGCTCCGGCGCCGATTTCTGATGCCGCCACGCGAAACGGCCACAGAGGAGCCGGCGGGTATCCGCGTCTCCTACCTGGAGTTCCCGCCGTGGGTGGAGGCAGTCAATGGCTGGGCCAGCGGCTGCGGGATGGGGATGGGGCAGTTTTCCGCGGCGGTGATGGCGCTTGCCGTGACTTTCCTCGCGTGTCCGTCGGTCCTCTGGTTCGTGTGGCGGCGGACGCGGCAGCGGAGACGGCAGGTGTCGCCGGGCGATGAGCTTACCGTATGGAGCCAACTGGGTTGGCCTTACGTCCTGGCCGCACAGGTCCCCGAGTTGCGCCCGCTGAGCAAGCTCGGCCATG
>CAILKC010000873.1 GCA_903834675.1 uncultured Victivallales bacterium
CCGCGGCTGGTGGTGCCGCCGCGAAACCGTAACGGCGGGATGGCGGATCGAGATGGACATCGAAATCGGGATCGAATCGACGGGGGACACTCGGACACTGCGTCCCCCCTCGTCTCTCGACCCGCCACGGCGGGCAGGCCCTCGACCCTCTGCGGTTCTCAGACAAGCAAACCCCCACGGAGCTGACTTGCGCCCCCCGCTAGGCGTACCTCTTGAGCCGGAACGGATGGACGGTATACTTTGCCGATCGACGTCGGCGCGGCTCCAGACCGGTTCCTGAATGACCAGCGGAGATGACACCATGGCAACTCTGACCATTAAGCCAGCCAAGGCCTGCCAGTGGGACCAGCTTTCACTCGGCGAGATCATGATCCGCCTGGACCCCGGCGATGGGCGCATTCACACCACCCGCTCCTTCCAGGTCTGGGAGGGCGGCGGCGAGTACAACGTGGCCCGTGGTCTGCGGCGTTGCTTCGGCCTGCGTACGGCCGTGGTCACCGCCATCGCGGACAACCCCGTGGGCCGACTGCTCGAGGACCTGATCCTGCAAGGCGGGGTGGATATGCGGCACGTCAAGTGGCTCCCCTTCGATGGCGTGGGCCGCGACTGCCGCAATGGCCTTAACTTCACCGAGAAGGGCTTCGGCGTCCGCGGCGCCGTAGGCTGTAGCGACCGGGGCCATACGGCGATCAGCAAACTCAAGCCCGGCGACATCGACTGGAAACGCATCTTCAAGGACGAGGGCGTGCGCTGGTTCCACTGCGGTGGCATTTTCGCGGGCCTGGGCGAGCACACTCCCGAGGTGGCCATCGAGGCCATGGAATGCGCCAAGGAAAACGGCGCCATCATTAGCTATGACCTGAACTACCGCGCCAGCCTCTGGAAAACCATCGGCGGCACCAAGCGCGCCGCGGAAGTCAACCGGCGCATCGCCGGCCTGGTCGACGTGATGATCGGCAACGAAGAGGACTTCACCGCCGCCCTGGGCTTCAAGGTCGCAGGCGTGGACGAGAATTGCGGCGGCCTGGACCCGGCGAGCTTCAAACAGATGATCGCGCAGGCCGTGGCGGCCTTCCCGAACTTCAAGGCCGTGGCGACGACGTTGCGGGAGGTCCGCAGCGCTACCCTCAACGACTGGGGCGCGGTGCTCTACTACGATGGGCAGTTCCACGAGTCAACTCCGCGGCCAGGACTGGAGATTTTTGACCGCGTCGGCGGCGGCGATTCGTTCGCCTCCGGCTTGATCTACGGCTTTCTGGCCGGCCTGCCGCCGCAGGAGTGCGTCGAGCTCGGCGCCGCCCACGGAGCCCTCGCCATGACCACTCCCGGCGACACCACCATGGCCACGAAGAAAGAAGTCGAAACCCTGGCCAAAGGCGGCAGCGCCAGAGTCCAACGCTGAATGGATAACGTATGATTCTCCATCTGGCCCAAGGCGTAGTGGTCAACCTCTTCGTGCTGTTGGGCTTTGCGGCCTTGTGCGCCATGGTCGGCGCGCACGCCGCCAAGCTGGGACGGACGATTCCGGCCTGGACCAACGGACTCCTGTTCGGCTTCATGGCGGTCGTGACCATGCTCGTCCCCGTCCGCACGGCCCCCGGCGTGATCTTCGACTGCCGCTCGGGCGTGATCGGTACGGCGGCGCTGATGGGGGGGCCGCTGGCAGCGCTGATGAGCCTGCCGCTGCCGTGCGGTTACCGCCTGCTGCTCGGCGGCAGCGGCACGTTGCCGGGCATGTGTGAGCTGATCCTGCCCGCCATTTTCGGCAGTTTGCTTCACCTGCGTCTGCGACGGTACCAGGAGTCCCTCCATCTCGGGCAGATTGTCGCCGCCAGCCTGTGCGTCACCATCGCCACAAACGCCACCATCTTAGCGCTGATCACCTTCTGCATGTCGAACCACGCCATCGAAGTCGGGCCGGCAGCGGCCCTCCTACTGACGACTAACACGGTCGCCTCGATGTCGCTGTTGAGCGCGCTGATCACCCTTGAGCGACAGCACTTTCTAGCGGTTGCCAAGATCGCCGACAGCGAACGCCGGATGCTGCACTCGCAGAAAATGGCCGCCTTGGGGCAACTCGCCGGGAAGGTTGCCCACGACTTCCTCAACGCCCTCACCGCCATCTTGGGCAACGCGCAGATGGCCAAGGACCAGACCGCTGGCACCCCGCGGGTCGTGGCCCTGATGGACGACATCATCGCCACGGTCGCACGCATCGCTCACTTCAGCGGCGAACTGATGGCCTTCTCCATGCCCAGTCCGCCGCGCACGCAACGCCTGGCGCTGAGCACGTGTTTCGTCGGGATCGAACAGATCCTGGCGCGGACCCTCGGCGCTGAGATCAGCGTGGCCTTCCAGGCAGACCCGGCGGCCGGCATCGTCGAGATGGACCCGGAACTGCTGCAACAGGCCATCGTGCATCTGGCCGTCAATGCCGGAGAGGCCATGTCCGGTCGCGGCCGCCTGATTATTGCGGTGGCGCCCGCCAACCTCTCGGCCGTCGAGAGCGAACGCCTCCAAGCCGGCGTCCGCGCCGAGAACCGCCACCGGGGCCCCTTCGCCCTCCTCTCCGTCCAGGACACGGGCTGCGGCATGACGCCAGAGACCGTCTCCCGCATCTTCGAGCCCTTTTTTACGACCAAGAAGAACCGGCGAAACGCTGGCTTAGGCCTGTGTACCGTGTACAACATCGTGCAGCAGCATGGCGGGCACCTCGACGTCCAGTCTGAGCCCGGCCATGGCGCCACCTTTCTGATCTACCTTCCGGTCGTGGCCTGATGGCCCGATGACGAGCGCAGTGGAGACGAACGCAGCCATGCCGACGCACCTGCCAGACGCCCCGCCCCGAGCCGTCTTCCACGAGCCCGTCCGCAACCTGCCCCTGAACGCCGATGCCGACGTCATAGTCTGCGGCGGCGGGCCGGCGGGCACCGCAGCGGCCCTGACCGCGGCTCGCGCCGGAGCCCGCACCCGGCTCTTCGAACTGCAGGGCAGCCTCGGAGGCGTCTGGACTTCCGGCTTGCTGACCTGGCTCTTTGATTTCGATCAGCCGGGCCTCACCCGCGAATTGGCCCGCCGCCTCGATCAGGGTTCCGTGCGCGCCGTGGTCCGCCCCAGTATGTTCACCTACCACCCCGAGGACATGCGACGGCTACTGGAGGAGTTGTGCGAGGTCGCTGGCGTGCAGACCCTCCTGCACAGCCGCGTGGCCGCGGCGTACCGCGACGGCCGTCGGCTCACCACCGTGGTCACCGAGTCCAAGTCCGGTCGGCAAGCCTGGCAAGCGCCCGTCTTCATCGATTGCAGCGGCGATGGCGACCTTGGAGCCCAGGCCGGCTGCGGCTGGGATTTCGGGCGCGGTGATCCCGAGGGCACCTGCCAACCCATGACGCTAAACGCCTTGGTTGTGGTCAAGGACGCCGCCGACCTCGCGGACTGTATCTCGTTCTATCAGGGCCGTGACGCGCACCTGCCAGCGGTGGAATGCTTCCAGCGCGAGATCCGGCGGGCGGGTTGCGAGACCTCCTACGGGCACCCGACGTTGTTTCAGGCGCGCGGCAACCTCCTCACCTTTATGATCAACCACGAGTACGGGGTCAAGCCCTTCGATGCGACGCAGGTGAGCGCGGCGACCCTCCGGGCGCGGGCCGAGATCCACCAGGTCGCGGCCGGGCTGCGTGCCCTGGGCGGGCGCTGGGAGGGCTTCCAGGTGGCTGCCACCGCCGAGCAGATCGGGGTACGCGATGGCCGCCGCCTGCACGGGCTCTACACCGTCTCTCGCGCTGACCTGGTGGCAGGGGCACGCCACCCCGATCCCGTCGCCCGCGTGACCTTCGGAGTTGACATCCACGCCGCCACCCGCAAGAAGAACCAGGCAGAACCCATCTCCCACGGCGACCTCAGAATGAAGCCCTACGACATCCCGCTGCGGGCGCTGATCGCACGGGATGTCGACGGCCTGCTGATGGCCGGGCGCTGCATCAGCGGCGACTTCATCGCCCACGCCAGTTACCGGGTTACCGGCAACGCCGTCGCCATGGGCGAGGCGGCTGGGGCGGTCGCGGCGCTCGCCGCCCGCCAAGGTCGGCCAGCGCCAGAAGTGCCCTGGGACGAGGTCGCCGCGCTGCTCCGTAGCCTGAGAACTCCCTACCTCTGAGAAGCCGCAAGGAAAGCGCCGCCGCCGCGGGCGTGGTCACAGTCCGACCTGTCCGAAGGCGAGGGCCCGCCGCTACGGACGCCGCCGTCGGCCGATCAAGACGCGGTTCATGGGCGTCACCTCCGCCGGGATCGTGGTCCAGCGCACGTGGTAGCCGGCCTGTTCGAGCCGGTAGGTGCGGTCCACGTCGTGGGCCAGGGCATGGCCCAGAGCCAGTTGCACGGCCAGCGGGGCGGCGCATGGTTTCCGGGGGTAACAGCACGGCAACACCGCGAGGCTGCCGCCCGTAGCGATGGCGAGGTCCACGCACTGGTCGGTCAGCGTCCCGCAGGCATGGGCACTGACGATGGCAGTACCCGGAGCCAGAGCGTCCCGCAGCGTCTGTATCCTGGCCGTGCGGAAGGACACCTTCTCCTCAATCCACGGTCCGACCTGTCGGGCGCAGGCCAGCAACTTGGCGTAGCTGGGTGGTTCTCGCTCGTCGGTCAAAAGGACCCGCTGCACGCGCCGCTCGAACAAGGCGAACAGAATCCCCAGCAGGCCGTGGCCGCAGCACAGATCCGCCATCTGCTCTGCCCGCACCTCACCCCGAATGCACTCGAACAGCTCGCCGCACTCCAGGATCTCCTTGATCGGCAGCACCCGTACCGCCGCCAGCGCCCGCACCAAGCGGTCCTGCAGGCTGTCGGACGCAAAGACGCGCTCCGCCAGAGCCTGCCCAAGATTGGAGCGCGAAGCCATCCACGACCGGTCGCCCATCTCATTCAGTTGTCGGAAAAACCGGAACATCGCGCATCCCCGTTGCCGCCACCCTTGCCATGGACCGCGGACGATCCGAAGTCAGAACTCTTACTCCGAAACAACGGTTCCGCGCGTAACTGCTATACAAAGGAGGCTCTTGCAGAACCCTCGGCTCGCGGGCGCCTTCGCGCCTGTGGCCGCTCGCCCTCCATGGTGGTTCGCGAACCACTCTGGGGTTCCACAAGGGCCTCGTCAGAATGGAACTCTGGTCGAACGTACTGCCGCGTGCCCTCACGTCCTCGGGTAGCCTCACGGCCGGCGCAGGCGCAGCATCTCCGTTGCCTGCGGGGCGAGCGTCAGGCTCAACTTACCGTCAGTCATGCTCACGGCACTGTCGGCAAGCACGGACGTCGCGCCCGCGGCGCCTTCCATGGCCAGGGCCTTGAGGTCGACGGCCAACGTGGCAACTACGGCCTCCTGGGCCGGGTTGTGTACGACCAGGAAGACCTCCGGCGCACTGCCGAAGCGCTCGATGCGCACGCTGGCCGGCTCGGCGCGGGCGTAGGTGACGGGTTCCCAGCCGGCCTTGGCCAACTGCTGCAGCGGCCCGGCCACGCGCTTCATGGCGGCGACGTCATTGCCATGGCCGGGATAGATGCCGTGCAGCAGATGCCAGGGCAGCTCCCATTCGGGCCGAGGCTTGTACGGCAGGTCGGTGCACGGCTTGCGGTAGGCGATAGCGCGAATGTAGTCCGGGTCCGCAAACTGGGTGTGCTCGGCGCCGAAGATGTCGAGGTAGGGAGCGGCGAAGGTCAGCCACGCAGGGGTGGTGCCCCACGAGCAGTTGGCCATCAGCACCAGGCCGCGGGCGTGCATGGCCTCGGCCAGGTCACGGACCCACTCCAGCGAACCCCAGACGGCGGGCTGCACGGGCACGTGTTCAGAGGCGGAAAAGCAGAGGGGCAGGCGCGAGTACGGAAAGTGCTCGCGGCGGTAGTTGGCGCGACTCATCTGGCCGTAGCCGCAGAATGAGTCCAGGCCAATGCCGTCGTAGCGGGCGCCAGCCTTGACGGCGGCCGCGAGCGCCGGATCGAGGATGTCGGAGAGGTTGAAGGCGCCCTTGCCGGCGGGGATGTCGGGGGCAAGGTTGCAGCCGAGGATGGCACCCCACTTGCTCTTCTGCATCCAATCGAACTGCCCCGTGCTGCAGTAGGGCTGGTTGCCGGAGTCGAGTTGCAGCGAGCGCTGCACGACTTGGGCCGTGGTGCGGATGCGTTCGGCCACGGGCGCCTCCTTGCCGCTCAAGGGGTAGACACGGTAGGGCAAAGCCTCGACCGCAGCCAGTTCGGCGGCGTCGCCGGCATTCAGGCGCTGGAGACGGGTAAGCACCTCGTCGTAGGTCGGCGCGCGGTCGAAGTCCTCCATGGTCTGCTGGTAGGTCTCTGGCTCGATGTAGTACAGCGCCAGCGGGCCGTTGGCGTTGTCCCACTTGACCGCATCGTGGTTGAGCGGCCCCCAATGGAAGGCGAAGCCGGCGTCCAGGGCGCCCTCGGTCTTGGCGACGTCGCCCCACACATACCAGCCGCCCTCGCGCGGGGCGCGCCGGGTGAAGAAGTCCGGGTAGAGCGTGTAGTAGCGCTGCAGCGCCGCACGGAAGCCCCAGGCCGGGTCGTGCCGGTAGAGGACGAAGTGGAACGGCGCGGTGGCGAGCGAGCGTCCGTCCGCCGCCTTCTCGGGGATGAGGGCGAAGTCCGCCGCGATGTAGAACAGGCGCAGGCCGGGGCTGCAGGCGATACGGTGCACCACGGGTTCGTCCATGCGCACGGCCAGGGTCAGCCCGCCGCGGCCCGGCAGCGAGACGGCGCCGAGGGGGTACTTGGAGTGCGCGCCGTTGGTGCCGTAGGCGAGGCCGGTCTCGAGGTTGGAGTACTCCTCTGCCCGGTTCTGCGCCGCACGCGAGACCGCCACGCTGTCCCACCACTGCCAGGGCCCTTCGGCCAGGGGCAGGGCGAAGTACACCGTCACCGCCCGGTCCTGGCCGCGCAGATCCGTGACCGTGCCGCGGATGTCGATGGTGCCGCCGTCCCCCTTGATCTCGGCCTTGACCTCGAGGCCCAGGGCGTCGAGCCGTGCTTCCTGGCGGGCCGAGTTCTGGGCGCCGACGATCGTGCCGCCGACCGTGACCGGCGGCTGCTCGGTGGCCGCGTCGCGGACGAGAATGCCGTTGGGGGCGTTGCTGGCGGCGCCCACGGTTGCCCCATCGATGGCGACCCCGATGCCGACCTGGTCAATGACGAGTTCCAGGCCGTCGGCCGTGACCACTGGCACGACAGGACTTGCCGTCGCTGCCGGACCCGCCTGCTCGCGCTTGAAGGCGGAGTCCGCATAGATGTTGGTGTCGAAGACGACGGCGTGCTCGTCCACGCCCTCCAGGGCAAACTGGGCAAACTCCCAGCGGTACGCATGCGCCTGGCCGGGCGGCACGGAGTAGAGGTAGATATCGAGTTGCCGGATGGCGCCGCGGTGGATCGAGAGCCGCCAGTTGCTGAGGTCAACCCAGCGGTTCACCGGCACGGTGTGCGCGATCGATTGCTGGGTCATCGGGCGTTCCTTGAGGTCCTCGCGCAGGGTGTTGCCATCGTAGAAGACGAAGGCCAGGGTCTTCGCGCGCACCCCGGGGTCGGTACAGGTGACGCGCACCCGGCAACGCAGGCGCGAGAACCGGTTCCAGTCCTGGGGCTGGTCCCAGCTACGGCGCACCTTCGGGAAACTCTCCGGCCCACCGTCGGCGCTGATCGAAGCCGCCAGCCGTGCATCCGGGGTTGGCGCGATGGCCAGAGTGGTCTTGCCGTGGTCGACGCCACCGGTCCAGGGAGTGTCTCCGATGAGATCAACCTGTGCGGCCCGAACGGCAACGACAGCGGCAAACAGTGCGGCAGCAAACAGCGTGTGTCTCATGGGACCCCCCAGCTCCAGACTCCGGCTCAAACCGTGGCGGGATGGCCCCGCGGCTACCTGCTGTACAACCCTAACGCGCGGCAGCGGGAGCGCAAGCGGGTGTCCAGGCGACCGGAGCCGGTCCGTGGCTGGGGGAGCGTTCCCAGCAGAGACTCGCTGAAGCTCCCTCCGGCGGCTTCAGCCGCGCCTTGCCGGTCGGCGCCGGTCTTCAGCGGCACCCCTTCCACTGCAAAGCGGTGAAGGGAGCGCCGCCGCCACCGGGATCGCACCTCTCATCGATCGGTCCGGACTGCATGGGTCGTCTTCTTCTTGCCGGTCGGGCTTGACAAAGGCGCTGAGTCAAACGTATATTTCAAATGTTTGCTTTAAATGTTCGTTTCACAGGCAGAGGCGACGCCCATGACGACCCGTGACAGGCTACTGCGGGTGGCGGCGGAGGAGTTTGCCGCCAAGGGTTTCCAGGAGGCGACCGTAGCGGAGATCTGTCGCAAGGCCGAGGCGAACATTGCGGCGATCAACTACCACTTCGGCGGCAAGGAAGCGCTCTACCAGGAAACGTGGCGGCAGGCGCACCGGGCGATGCTTGAGGCGGTGCCGCCGGACGGGGGCGTGGCGGCGACGGCGCCGGCGGCACAGCGTCTGCGGGGGCGCCTGCGGGCCATGCTGCAGCGGGGCATGCACCCCGATGACCGGGAGTTCCGCATCATGGACCGGGAGATGGTGAACCCGACCGGGCTGCTGGCGCAGGTGGTCCATGACTCGATCGAGCCGCTGCGCCGGGCCACCGAGAGCATTGTGCTGGAGCTTCTGGGGGGCAACGCCGACGAGCGGACGGTGCGCTTGTGTGGGGCCTCGGTGATCGGGCCGTGCCTGTTCGTCATGCGCGGTCGACGCCTGGGGCGCCATGTCGACGCGCCGCCGTCCGGCGGGACCACCGAGGTCGATGAACTGGCCGACCACTTTACCGCCTTTGCGTTGGCCGGTATACAGGACGTCCGCCGGCGCCTGGCGAAGTCGCAAGCGCGGCCGGCCCGAGCGGGTCGCAAGGCGGGGACGACGAAAGCGAAGCGAGGCGAACCGTGAGAACCTGGCAGAAGAGACTCGTGGTGCTGCTGATCATCGTGGGTTGCGTGGGTGGGGGCCTGGCCTGGAAGGCGCTACAGGGCAAGGATCGGGTGCCGCAGTTCCGCACGACGCCGGTGACGCGCGGCGAGCTGCTGGTCACCATCGATGCAACCGGCACCTTGGAGCCGGAGGAGGTCGTTGACGTCGGCGCCCAAGTGGCAGGGCAGATCCTCTCCCTGGGCAAGGACGCCGACGGCAAGCCGGTAGACTATGGCTCGCGGGTGGCGAAGGACGCGGTCCTGGCCCTGATCGACGAGACGCTGTCGCAGGCAGACGTCAAGCAGGCGGAGGCGGGGGTGACGTCCGCCGAAGCCGGGGTGCAGCGTGCCGCGGCGGACGTGGTGCAGCTCAAGGCCGGAGTGACGCAGGCCGAGGCGCAGCTGGCCTCCGCCCAGGCTGGCATCAAGAGTGCCGAGGCCAACCTCGAACAGCTCCAGGCCAAGTTCGTGCAGGCTCAGCGGGACTGGGAACGGGCCAAACGGCTCGGGCCATCCGAGGCCTTGGCCCAGGCGACCTATGACGGCTACCTGTCTGCCTTCGACAGCGCCCAGGCCAACGTGGCCGTGGGCCAGGCGGCGCTGGTGCAGGCCCGGGCGAGCCACGATGCGTTCGGCGCGGCGTCTGCCATGGCCTCGGCGGCGGTGGCCGTGGGCGAGGCCTCGGCGCTGCAGGCCAAGGCCAGCCTGGCCCAGGCCGAAACCAGCCTTTGGCGGGCCAAGCGCAACCTGGGCTATTGCACGATCACGTGCCCGGTCGACGGCATCGTCATCGACCGTCGGGTGAACGTTGGCCAAACCGTGGTCGCGAGCCTGAACACGCCCAGCCTCTTCCTCATCGCCAAGGACCTCAAGCGCCTCCAGGTATGGGTGGCGGTCAACGAGGCCGACGTAACCAGCATCTTCCCGGGGCAGCCGGTGGCGTTCACCGTCGACGCACGGCCGGACGAGACCTTCAAGGGCGAGGTGATCAAGGTCCGCCCCAACGCCGCCATGACCCAGAACGTGGTGACCTACACGGTCGAGATCGGCACTGACAACAGCGCCGGTCGCCTGCTCCCCTACCTGACCGCCAACGTGAAGTTCGAGGTCAACCGCCGGGAGGGCGTCCTGCTGGCCCCCAACGCCGCCCTGCGCTGGACGCCGACGCTCGCCCAGGTCGAGCCGGCCTCCCGCGAGGGCGCTGGTGCGGCGGCGAGCCCGGCCCCGGCCGCCCATGCGACCGGCCGCGCCGCCGCGGCCGCGGGCAAGGCGGAGGAGGCGAAAGCGGCGAAGACGAAGGCAGGCGTGGTGTACACCGTTCAGGGCGCCTACGTGCGACCGCTCGTCGTGCAGGTCGGCCTGACCAGCGGGACGGTCACCGAGCTCAGCGGCGAGGGCCTCGCCGAGGGGACCGAACTCGTCATCGGCGTGCAGACTGCCGCGGGAACTGCGGCCCAGACGAGCAACCCCTTTGCCATCAAGATGCCCCGGCCACCGGGGGGTGGCGGCGGGCCGCCACACTGAACCGGGCCGCGCAAAGGGTTGCCGACGTGAGAGCGTACGACTATGGAACTCATCGAACTACAAGATCTCAGCAAGACCTACCACCTGGGCGACGTGGACGTGCCCGTGCTCCGTGGCATCTCGCTGAAGATCGTCAAGGGTGAGTTCGTCGCCCTGATGGGGGCCTCCGGTTCGGGCAAGACCACCCTGATGAACCTCCTGGGCTGCCTGGACCGCCCGACCTCGGGCGAGTACTGGCTGGAAGGCGAGGCGGTCGGCCGGCTGTCGTCCGACCAGCGGGCCATGGTGCGCAACCGCAAGCTGGGGTTCGTCTTCCAGAACTTCAACCTGCTGCCGCGCACCAGCGCCATCGACAACGTGGCCATGCCACTGGCTTACACAGCGCGGCAGCTCCCCGACCGGGAGGCTCGTCGCCGCGCCCGTGAGATGCTGGTCCGGGTGGGACTGGAGGACCGTCTGGAGCACGAGCCGTCGCAGCTCTCCGGCGGCCAGCAGCAACGCGTGGCCATCGCGCGAGCCCTGGTCAACCGCCCCGCGCTGCTGTTCGCTGACGAGCCGACGGGCAACCTCGACTCGCACACCAGTCAGGATGTCCTGCGCATGTTCCGCGGGCTCAACGAGGATGACGGCATCACGATCATCCTGGTGACGCATGACCCGGATGTAGCCCGCAGCGCCAAGCGTGTCATCCACATCCGCGACGGCCAGATCGTCGACGGCGCTGAAGACACCGCGCCCCCAGCCGGCGTCGGTGGACCACCGGGCGGGGCCGTGGCAGGAGGGCGGACATGAACGTCTACCGATCCCTGTTGTCTGCACTGATCTCATTCCGGCGCAATCCGCTGCGTGCCGCCCTGACCACGCTTGGAATCGTCATCGGCATCGGTGCGGTGATCGCCATGATGGAGATCGGCCAAGGGTCGTCGGCACAGCTCCGCAAGGCGATCGCCAGCATGGGGGCCAACGTGCTGCTGGTCATCCCGGGGTCGAACACTGCCAGCGGCGTCAGCCAGGGCGTCGGCAGCACCGTGACTCTGCGGCCCCAGGACTGCGACGCCCTCGCCGCCGAGTGCCCGTCGCTGCGCGCCGCGGCGCCGGTAGTGCGCGCCCGCACCCAGATCGTCTACGGCAACCGCAACTGGGTGCCCAACCAGATGTCGGGCACCACGGCCGCCTTCCTGGATATCCGAGACTGGGCCACTCTCGCCGAGGGCGAAGCGTTCTCCGATCGCGACGTGCGTAATGGCAGTCGCGTCTGCCTGTTGGGGCAGACCATCGCCAAGGAGCTGTTTGAGGGCGAGGCCGCCATCGGCAAGGTGATCCGGGTCAACAACGTGCCCCTGCGGGTGGTCGGAGTGCTCGGCAAGAAGGGGGCCAACATGGTAGGCATGGACCAGGACGACGTGCTGATTGCACCCTGGACGCTGGTCAAGTACCGCATCGCCGGCTCGGCCCTCGCTACGGCCAACCAGAGCTCGAGCAGCAGCTCCAGCAGTTCCACGAATACCCTCAGCCAGTTGTACCCCAGCGCGGCCCCCGTGCTCTACGCCGGACGGTCGTCCACCCAGACCCAGAACAACCCGATGCTGGTGCGCTTCGCCAGCATTGATTCCATCCTGGCCGCGGCGCGCAGCAGCGAGCAGATCCCGGCCGCCATGCAGGAGATGACCAAGGTCCTGCGCCGCCAGCACAATCTGCGCACCGGCGAGCCGAACGACTTCGAGGTCCGGGACATGACCGAGATGACCAATACCCTCTCCTCCACCACCAAGCTGATGACCAATCTGCTGCTGTGCGTAGCCATGATCTCGCTGGTGGTGGGCGGCGTCGGCATCATGAATATCATGCTGGTCTCCGTCACCGAGCGCACCCGCGAGATCGGCCTGCGTATGGCCGTCGGCGCCCGCAGCCGCGACATCCTGCGCCAGTTCCTGGTCGAAGCCACGGTCCTCTGCCTCGTCGGCGGTGCCATGGGCATCCTCCTCGGTCACGGCGGCTCCACGCTCGTCCGCGTGCTGCTGCACTGGCCGGTGCAGACCTCGCCGCTCGCGATCGCCGCGGCCGTGGTGGTTTCGGCCGGCGTGGGCATCCTCTTTGGCTTCTACCCGGCCTGGAAAGCATCACAACTCGACCCCATTGAGGCGCTGCGCTACGAATGATGGAATCCCCGCGGCCAAGCCACGGCCGCCGCCCCAGGAGCACCGCGATGAGCGAGC